>PDZT01000409.1 GCA_002753105.1 Deltaproteobacteria bacterium YD0425bin50
TTGAGAATTACAAGGAAAAAGAGTAGATGATTATGAAATAAGTATAGGATTAGAATGTATCATTTTGATATAGAAAGGGAGCTCGCTATCAAAGAATTAACGAGATCATTCCACTATTGTCAACCCAAATTGACTTTGTGTAAACTTGGGTTGCACAAGTAATCAATAGTGTCACCTAAAAATTGCAATCCTTAGATTTTTAACAAAAAATTGAAGTTTGGTTCGGACTGTTTACATCTCAAAGCTTTCTGATCGGAGCTTCTATGATGCATATGTTAAAATAGAAAGCATTAATGTTGTTATAGTAAAAACAAGGAATAAGTGATCTTACCTATGTGGTTAAACGAATACAGTATTCTCTATGTGTACTAAATTTTTTTGTTGCTCCTATGTCTTATAATGGTTTAACTTAAACAGTGTTGCAAATCTTAGCCTTTTTAAGACAAAAAAACATGAACTCATAAGAAGGAATATTCGTAACAAGACAATCTTTACCCAGCAAGCCTGAGATTGAGTTTAGTTCTCAATAAAGATGGATAGGGAATAGAAGTTCATTAAACGCACTCCTGCTTAAGTAGGATGATTTCAACTTCCGTATGGGATAAAAATTTAACGCACGGATTGGTACGAGTATGAAATATTATATAGCAATAGCCATCGCATGTTTAACATTCATTCTGTATATGGTTTTAAAACAAGCCCCAATAACTCCAGAAGCTTATAACCCACCTAAGAAACCAGATTTTATAGGGTCTCTTATGCCTAACTCGCTCTTAGCAACTAGTGAATTACTTGCTCAAGGTAAAATTAAAGGGGCTGAGGATACATGTATTGATAGTCTGGGAAGAATTTATGCTGGAGTTGAGGATGGAAAAATCATACGAATTTTACCAAACAATCAACTAGAAACAGTTGCTGTCACTCATGGACGCCCTTTAGGTTTGCATCTAGATAAAAATGAAAATCTAATTGTCTGCGATGCCTTTAAAGGACTTCTCGCAATTGATAAACAAGGAAAGATTACGACACTTTGTTTAGAAGCTGAAGGAATTCCTCTTTTCTTTACAGATGATTTAGATATCGCTTCAGATGGTATGATATATTTTACAGATGCCAGCTATAAATTCCATCAGAAAGAATATCTATTGGATATTTTAGAATCTAAACCCTATGGCAGGTTATTGAAATATGATCCTAACCTAAACCAAGTAACTGTGTTGATACGGGATTTATATTTTGCTAATGGCGTTGCGCTTTCTCAGAATGAAGATTTTATTTTAGTAAATGAGTCAACCCGATATCGTATTACTCGTTTTTGGCTAAAAGGAACTCGTTCAGGCACTCAAGACATTTTTATAGATAATCTGCCGGGCTTTCCAGATAATATATCCAGCAATAGACACGGTACGTTTTGGGTGGCTTTTTTTACGCTTCGTAATGATCTAATGGACTCTATACATCCCTATCCATACATCAAATCCCTTATCGCTAAACTACCTCATTGGTTATATCCAAAACCTCAGAAGTATGGTCTGGTATTAGCACTAGATGAAAAGGGAACTATTATACGCAGCCTTCATGATCCTGCTGGGAAACGCATCTCACAAGTGACATCCGTTAATGAACATCAAGGCGCACTTTATCTTGGGAATCTTGATTATGACTACATTGGGAAATATACTTTACCTTAACCGTTTCATCGTGAAACGGTTTCGATCGCGCAGGTTTGAAGATAATCAAATTTGGATACATGCTCCCGAACTTGCACTGATATTTTTCGGATATACTGATGAACGGGTGAATCAATAGTGGTTCAGGTTTTAGGAATGGAAATTTTTTAAATGAAGGGCAGTGGGATGACTGCCCTTTTTTTTATATCAGCAGTTTTATTTTATCGGCATAACCAACATATGATACTCGTAATCCATGAGTTCTTTTTGTTTGACGTTGATTCTCATAGTTCAGTTTGCCCTGTATCCAATGGCATTCGTCTTATTTCAGCGTAATCAGAACAATCAGATTAATCTGTGGTTCAGACATTTTTATGCTGCTAAATTAGTTAGGAACGGCGACGAGGCGGAAGCCACAGTCGGAGAATCCTTGATTTAAAATACGAGCAGCACGACTCGATGGACAGCAAGCCTCTTCATCGTCAGAAGAGCTTCCGCCACGAAGAATACGAAGAGTTCCAGATATGGGTCCAATAGGATCAGTCAGTTTAGTCGTGGGATAAGGTCCGTACCAATCCGAACACCATTCCCACACATTTCCACACATGTCATATAACCCCCATGCATTAGGTTGTAATTGTCCAACTGGATAGGTCTTATTTCCAGAATTTCTCTTATACCATGCATACTTATACAACTGATCTTTATTATCTCCAAAATAATAACGGGTAGTTGTTCCTGAACGACATGCATATTCCCATTCCGCTTCAGTTGGAAGCCGATATCTATTCTCAAATTGATTTAGTTGTATGATGAATTTTTGCACATCATTGTATGAAATTTTTTCTATTGGAGTCTGAAGGCTTCCTTTAAAATTACTGGGGTGACTGCGCATCACTGTCACCCATTGTTGCTGAGTTACAGGGTATTTTCCCAAATAGAACGATTTCGAAATAGTAACCTGATGTACAGGCGTTGCAGAACTATATTCATTTGTACCCATCATAAATGTACCCGCAGGAATAAGAACAAATTCAATTTCCACATTTTCACATAGACGTGTTTTTAAAACTGTTTTATCTTTTTTATTTACGTCAACCTGAATTTCTTCTTTCTCTCCTTGATCAAACAAATTCCGCACCAGCTTCATACAATTCAGCAATTCAATAGCAAAATCCCGCAATGGCACAGAGGCTTCAATGTCAATGCCTTGTTTCCTGATTGCTCCCACAACAACCCTTTTCATGGCTTCTGTTTTGGAAATGCTCAGATGATCCATCAATGTATTGATGACATCTGCCCGGACAGAATAATTGTTCGCTATTTGCCACAGAGACGAATAACTTGGAACCGGGATATTTTCCAAAATAAATGATTCCTGTATGGAATTTTTTGTATTTGCAGATTCTATGAGAATCATCCGTTAATACGCTGAAAAAGAAAGATGTTCGATTTCATCAATTAACTCATTGACAAAACGGTTGATGGTGATCGTTTGTTTCCAATCCAATCCAACCTCTTTGACGGCTTTTTGCAGATATTTGAGTTCAACTAAATTCCACTGATCCGGCTTGATAACGAAAAAATCCCTGATAATTTTTAGCAGCCTGAAATGCGGCGGAAATTTTTCTTCATAATCATACGTGGCAAGGGTGAGCAGCCAGCTATGAAGTGTCATCTCAACTTCCAAGTTCGTTACGCGATCTTCAAGTTCTACAAATCGATGATAAATGCGGTCTGCCATACGGGTAATTTGATCCCGCGTTTCTTTTTGTTCAATGGCAAGAGACATGAGATTGTTTTTTACGGTAATGATGGCGTCTGCTAAAAGCAAATCTCTTTCCTGCAAAACTTCAAGATAACGCCATGAATATTTTTGCAGTTCTATCAGGTCTTGAGATGTAGCCAATTGAATTTCTCCCCGTTTATTACATAACCCATACCAGATTCGCTTGAAAAATCCTGCGTTCAGATAATCCTGTAATCGGTTCATTACACGCCAACATGCGCGTAGCATCCAGAGCCATCTGCTCAGTTTCAGTTATTTTCTCAGTTGCCCATTTCCATTTCGGTTCAAGTACCTCATCTATTATGCTCTGTTCTTCTTTGCTAAAATGAAACATTTTCTTCAGCCT
>PDZT01000410.1 GCA_002753105.1 Deltaproteobacteria bacterium YD0425bin50
AAGGAACGTCACCATAACGGTTATCTTTTTTTTGCAATACCTTTTGTGTTTTTTCTTTTTCAGCTTTTAAAGCTCTCTCAGCTTTTTCTTTTTCAGTTTTTAAAGCCCGATCAGCTTTTTCTTTTTCAGCTTTTAAAGCCAGTTGAGCTTTTTCTTTTTCACGCCGTTCAGCTTGCTTTTCTTTTCGTTCATTCTCCAGTTCTAACCGAATCGTTCTTTGTTCTCTGATATAGTTCATTCGGCTTTGGTATAGATGATACGCTTTTTCTTTTTCTGAAAATGCTTTTAACGTTCTCATGGCGTCCCTCATCTCTTCGGTGTTCATGTAATCGGGGAGGTTACTGTCATCTAAGTTCTTTCCTTCTTTAAAAAACAATATCCACCGTTCCAATTCGTTTTTTACAGATGCGGATTTATAAACATATTTCGGTAATTCGAGCGTATGGATAGAACAATCTTCATGTAATCTGCGTTTGGTTTTAAGATCAATCATCTGAAAATGATGATGAAAATGATGAGGAAACGGTTTGGGTTGATTAAATAACGGCTCAGTCAAAACCCATATTGACACCACCGGTTTTAACACGCTGAAGTCTTTTCCCTTACGTAACTGAGAACTATAAATATCACTCCATGTATATACAATCCGTTTCTCAAATTCCCCATAAACGCTCATCTGAATTTCGATTTGAAAAATTCGACCACTTTTATCTTTGGCTTTAATATCAACAATAGAGAGCTTATCATCAATAAATTCTTTTTCATTATAGGGATTCAACAAGTCCACAGAAATAATACGACTCGTTTCCTCTGGATTCATCACTGCATTTAAAAAATGAATCAATAACTTTTTATTTTCTTCCGATCCCAGCAATGCTTTAAAGACACAATCAATCGTGGGGTCTATGTTGTACTTCATATACATAACCTCTGCATGAATAGCTAACAATCATATACTCTATATACTACCTGAATCCTATAGATGTCAAAACTTAATTGATAACTCTTTGGAACGTTGAGTTTTATGTTTGCCCCCAAATACACTGGGAGCATTCAGTCAAATTATGCAGTTTTTATTTTTTTCATTTCTTCCGTCAATGTCCACAAGGCTTTGTTTAATTTTATATCTCTATCAATACTTTTGACAGCCCTTGTTTTAATAGTTCTGGTTCTTCCGTCTTGAGTTTCTACGTTGCCCCTGACGCCTCCCTTAATCATGTTTTCCTGAACCACATTAAATGTAGTCCATAAATCCGTATTGGTATCAGTGTTTCTTTTAGGCACAAGCAGTTTTGATGGGTGAATAGGAGAAGAGTGAATATCATCATAAATGAGTTGATGTGCTGATAGAGCATAAACGCCCCTATCATTCGGAGTCAGGGTGATTTCTTTCATGGAATCAATCTCCTGTGAGAGTTGATTGGCTGAATGAGCAATAATACTGGCAGATTCAATAAAATTAGCTTCAGAAAAACGGATATGCCGGTGAGAAAATGTCAGGTATGGATTGGCTACAATCAATCCATTGGAGCATACTTTCCGCCAGATTGATGCGGATAGATTAAATGCTGAACAACCATCATGCGAATTATAAAGAATCAATTCAACACGCTCTTGGGTGCTAATTTCAAGTCCAGCATGTTGAAACCGGATCATGTGTTTTTGAAATCCCTGCCTTTCTTCAATTCTGGTGGAGGCTTCCTTGGCAAATACGGGAATCCAATTGCAATCCCTAAGCATAGTGACTGCCTGAAGTGTTGATACAAAATCATATCGGTCTGAAGCGTTTGATGCAGGTCTTTCAGCACCTATGGATGGCGCTGCTGAAATGAGTTGTTCGTTTGACGTTTGACATTTCTTTAATATGATCTCGATTGGATAAAATTAGGTTCATGGTGTTGTCTCCTTATTAGCTTATATTAGTATATTATAATTTATTAACTATTAGGATTAAAAAAATAGTGCTAAATTTGATGTCTCTGTTTCTTTCTTACCTAAATCAACTTGGCGTTATGTTGTCTTGCTGTTTTTTTGTTGGATCGGTGCTGTCTTACGGATGGCTTAACGATATAGTTGCCGCAACAACATTTTCGGTTTCGATATTTGCTTACCCCGTATGGTTGTCTCCTATAAATTCATTATTTTTCTGGCTTCAGGTGATCTGAGTAAAATGGTATCTCCCTTGTTTGGTGTTGTATCTAAAAAAGTCAACGTTGTTATTTTTTGACAGACAGTTGCAAATGAAAATAATTTCCTCTTTTGGCATACTTAATACATATCATTACTCCATCACCATAAGGTGAGACAATCTCAATTCCGAACGGCCTTTTCGTAACCTTTTTGATGTCTAACGTTCTGAATCTTGCCCTGATCACCTTTTCATATTCCGAAAAAGATTCATACTTGTGTTCGTCAATCCATCTGTTAGCCAAATTCGCCATGAATGCCAAATCTCCATTTTTTCCCATATCATCTATCAGTTGTTCCAATTTTTCTTTCATTGTATTATGGTTAATATATACAAAACAACTTATGAAAAGTCAAGTAATTATTGATGAAAAGATAGAAATAGTTTCATATCATTCTTAGAAAAATGTCATGAATTTGATAGAAAAAATGTAGATTGTTATTCTGCCTCTGGGTTTGCCTACTGCTTCAGCTAATTTATTTAATTCATCCACTGTACCTGTATAGCAAATAAATTGAAGTAATTTTCTTTTGTATTCTTCACGAACTGGCTTGCATCCCATAATACCTCCTTAATTGTTATATTAATATGACTTTTTAGTTAATCATTATAAAAAAACTAATAAAAAGTCAAGCAATATCAATTTCAAGAGATATAAGTTTGTATAATTTATTGCATGAATTTTGAGATGATTCTTTGAGTACAGGTTTAATGCATATTTAAAAACGGTTCTATTTTTATAAAATAATACGCTCCTTTGTGCCCCTTGACATCTGGATTCGCAACCATATTTAAGTAATCAATAAAAGATTGTTTTTCTGCCCGTAACATAATCTTCTGGAAGTCTGTTGGATCATTTTCTATATGTGATTTTTCCAAAGCATCACAATAAGCGTCCCGTTTACCCGGATCACCTAAAATATTTGCAATTAAATAGCCGTTTTGGATTAAAATAAGATTCATGATTAAACGGGCAGTGCGTCCATTACCGTCTATAAAAGGGTGTATTCTTACTAAAATTTCATGCATTTTTGATGCTAATAATACAGAATGAAGCTCCTTCTTGTCTTTTTCATAATCCTCAACGTATCTCTTCATCAACTCATTGATCTTTAACGGGTTCGGTGGGATATGTCTGCTCCCTGAAATAAACACTCGTTCATTTCGATATCTTCCTGCATTATGATGATCAATTCCTTGTAAAACAAGACTATGAATTTTTAATAAATCATCCTCGTTTAAATGGTAATCCTTTGCGGCAATTGATTTTATATAGTCTAAAGCCTTTTGATGGTTCACCACCTCGATGTGATCTTTTAACGGTTTTCCTTTTACGGTAATTCCCTTTTCGATCACTAATGCGGTTTCAGACAGTGTTAATGAGTTGCCTTCTATCTTGGTGCTTTCATGGGTGTATTGAATATCAAAGGCATGTTCTAAATTGTTTAGTTGGGTTTGGTTTAATGGACGAAAGCTGTCTAAACACTTTTTAAGATCATCTATTTGCTCTAATAAATCATTTACAGTGTCTTTTTCAGGATATACCATTGATAAATCAAATACGTTATATGTCATAGGGTTATCAGAATTTAATTTGAGTGAATACTCTTTAAAG
>PDZT01000411.1 GCA_002753105.1 Deltaproteobacteria bacterium YD0425bin50
CTTTATCTTCGCCATTGATCTCTGAAAACGCATATTCCAAATACTCCATCCATGCTCCCCGAATCTGACCGCTTCGGTTTAAAATTTCAAACTCAAAGGTCTGCTTCAACCCTTCTTCCGTGGTAAAGTCTCTTTTAGGATAAAGCGATGAAAATAAGGAACTAATATAACAGGGATTGCCTTCAGTCAGATTCGCCATTAAGAAAGCAACGTGATCTTCGATCGGGATTTGATCGTAATCGGCGTATTTAAAGATCATTTCAATGGCTTCATGCTGTGGCATATTTTCAAAAAACCAATACATAAACCGGCTGGGAAGCATTTTTTGCAGGTCTCGAATTAACCACCCCACCCAGCTCCCGGAAACCAGCAGAGGTGCATTTTTATATTCGGCAGTGCTTAAATACCCTGCGGCAAAATCATTCATTTGATTCTGAGCGGCTTTATCGCGGTAGATGTCCCGATTTAGGTATTGAAATTCGTCAATCATCTGCACAATGAATTCATTTTGTTTCGTTGCAACTGAAAGAGGCGTATCTCTAACCATGAGCCATAAATTATCCACACTTTCATTGGAATCTGCCATTAAAACGGCTTGAATTATGTCTAATAAATGAGTTTGATTTTCTTTTTTTGCCAGTTGAATAGCGGTTTGGTAACCGGCTTTATCTTTGATTTCGATGTATTCTGGTTTTCTGGTTTTAAACGCAATATATTGATAAATAAAGGTTAAAAAGAAATCTCTGCAAAAATCAACCGCCCATTTTTTTCCTTCTTTAACTTCATAATAAAACGGAACCACGCCATTATTCTTATCAAACGTTATATTATAAAGACGCTGAATTAAGGCTGTTTTGCCGGTTTTACGCCGCGATAAAATAGCTGTGCTTTTGGAAACACACATTTTAATGCGTTCGATCCAGTTTAATAAAAATTCAAGCTCTTTTTGCCGTCCCGTAAAAAGGTCGGGATTCCCTATCTTTTCATTTAAATACATGGTCATTGCTCTAGTACGCCTTTGCAAAATACACTTCATAAGAGCTTGGTTTTCCACAATAAATACATGTGCCTTGAGATTTGGGAACTGAAAGCGGAATACATCGTATGGTTACGGTTAACTCTTCTTTAATCTGACGTTCACACTCAGCCTGACCACACCAGTGAGAATACGCAAATCCGCCATGAATTTCAGGTTTTGTGGTATTTGCGGGCGTAAAATAATCATAGAATGTTTTTTTATCCTGAATACTTATTGTATGAGATTGTCTATGAGATAACGCCCGTTCATATAAATTACGCTGAATATCATCAAGTACTTCTGTAATCGTTTTAACAAACACCTCTCGTTTAAATGAAACTTTTTCATTTGGCTCTTTATCACGTCGGCCAACAAACACAGAATCATTCGCAATGTCTCGTGGGCCTATTTCAACCCGCAATGGCGTTCCTTTTTTGATCCAGTCCCAGCCTCGTGCTCCGCCAATTTCACGTTCATCGATTTCAACTGAGATAGGACGGCCATAATAAGAAATCGATCTCAGTTCTTTGGATAGCTGTTCAATATAAGACATGACTTTGGTTTTTTCATCGGGTTTTCTAAAAATGGGCAATAAAACCACATGCGCTGGCGAAAGTCTTGGAGGCATAATAATACCGTTATCATCGCCATGAGTCATAATCAATCCGCCAATTAATCGGGTAGATACGCCCCACGATGTTGTCCATGCATAGACCTGATCACCTTGGGCATCTTGAAACTGAATATTGGATGCTTTGGCAAAATTCTGCCCTAAAAAATGCGATGTTCCAGCTTGTAATGCTTTTCTGTCCTGCATCATGGCTTCAATACACAAGGTTTCTTCTGCTCCGGGAAAACGTTCTGTAGGTGTTTTTTGACCTTTAATGACAGGTATAGCCATGTAATTTTCAACAAAATTCGCATATACATTGAGCATATGATATGCCAATTTTACAGCTTCCTGTTCTGAAGCATGTGCGGTATGCCCTTCCTGCCATAAAAATTCTGTTGTGCGTAAAAAAATACGTGTGCGCATTTCCCATCGCACTACATTTGCCCATTGATTAATCCGTATTGGCAGATCACGATAACTGCTCACCCATCTTGAAAACGCATCGCCGATAATGGTTTCAGAAGTAGGTCGGACAATGAGCGGTTCTGCCAGTTGCCCACTTGGAACAAGCGTACCATTTTCTGATACTTCAAGTTTATGATGCGTTACTACTGCGCATTCTTTAGCAAATCCTTCCACATGCTCAGCTTCTTTCTGAAAAAATTCAAGTGGAATGAATAACGGGAAATAGGCATTTTTAATACCGATTTCTTTAAACATGGTATCAAGGGTTTGTACCATATTTTCCCATAGCGCATATCCCCAAGGCTTAATGATCATACATCCTCTTACTGGAGAATTTTCCGCCATATCCGATGCTTTAATGACTTGCTGATACCATTCTGGATAATCTTCTTGTCTTGTCGGTGAAATCGCCGTTTTGGTTTGAGTGCTCATTTGGATTCCTTTCATTTATGATAAAATTATGAAAATTTCGATTTTCGATTTTCGATTTTTTACAATGTAATATGGTTGATTTCTTCTAATAGCATGGGTACGAGTTGGTCTTGCTTACATTTTTGAATCACCTGTCCTTTACGAAATAAAATGCCAAATCCATCACCACCTGCAATGCCAACATCCGCTTCTCTTGCTTCTCCGGGCCCATTCACAACACAACCCATAATGGCAATAGTAATCGGTTTCGTTTCAGATTTTAGGGATTTTTCAACCTCATCAACCAGTTGAAACAGATTGATTTTACAGCGTCCACAGGTAGGACAGGAAATAATATTGGGGCCATGTTCACGTAATCCAAGTGCTTTTAGCAGTTCAAAACCGACCTTCACTTCTTCAACTGGATCAGCAGTCAGGGATACGCGAATGGTATCACCAATGCCTTCAGAAAGTAACGTCCCGATCCCTAACACGGATTTGACAATACCTGTATAAAGCGGTCCTGCAGCCGTGATACCTACATGCAATGGGAAATCAACTTTTGAAGACAATAAACGGTAAGCATCAATTGTGTAATATACATCAGATGCTTTAAGCGAAATTTTAATCTGATCAAAATCAAAAGAATTCACCAAGTCAATCGATTTTAAAGCACTTTCGACCATCGCTTCAGAGGTTACGCGTTGGTATTTGTTCAGGATTTCTTTTTCAAGTGATCCGGAATTCACGCCAATACGAATGGGTATATGATGGTCTTTGGCACACAGAACAACCGATTGAACCTTATCTTTGTGTCCGATGTTTCCGGGATTGATTCGAATTGCATCTGCACCCGATTCTATAGATGCAATCGCTAAACGGTAATCAAAATGAATATCTGCAATCAATGGAATGGATATTTGTTTTTTTATTTCAGAAATGGCTGAAGCCGCAGGCATATCTGGAACTGCCACTCGAACCAGTTCACATCCCATGTCGGTTAATTGATTGATTTGATGAACCGTAGATGGCACATCATGGGTAAAGGTATTGGTCATAGACTGCACGGAAATGGGTTGATTTCCCCCAATGGGTACATTTCCGACCTGAATCATTCGTGTTTGTTTTCTAGGCAAGCGAGAGCAAAGCATGTATTCATCCATTAATATAAGTAGTTGTTATCTTGAAGATAATCTGAATTTTCGATAGTCAATATGATATTTTTGGGCTTTGTAGGTAATTATCCGAAGCGTTGTTTTTAGTAAATCTGCGGCAAGTGATAAATTC
>PDZT01000412.1 GCA_002753105.1 Deltaproteobacteria bacterium YD0425bin50
TGAAGATATGCTTGAAGATGCGTTTCTAATGATTGCTATTTTTGTAAAACATAATATGGAGATCATACAACTGGTAAAATCATTTAACAACGATATCGTATTAACAGACCGATTGATGCTTTATACGACATTTAATGATTCCCAACGAAAACAACTTTATCAAACCTGCCGAAGACTTACAGGTTTGCCGAAACTGATTATTTCTGTTTTTGATGATTCAACAATACAAAGGCAATTACACGTCATAGAGCAATATAAAATGGATGTCGAAGTATGCTGCCCGGTATATATAAGATCATTTTCAGTATTTAAAAATGAAACGTATATAAAGGGTTCACTTGAATCAATATCAAAAACTCCTAATTTTCCTGATGAGTCTGAACAGGACGTTTTGGATTCGTTGCGCGTGCCAAAATGAAGACCATGATGTTGAACCCCATGTGGTCATAAGTTAATATCAATTGACCTTCATGAATTTTATATTTATCATCTATAATTAAAGATAACATAAAACAGGAAGTGTAACTATATGAATACACCAATTATACTCGGCATTGGACATCTTTTACTTTCAGCTCCTCACAGCGTTGATCATGCTCGTAATGATTACATAAAACCAAAAGAGGAAAATACGCGGAAAATATGCATCAAAGCCTCACAGTATTTAAAAGGAACTGTTAGCGCACTTGTGTGGAAATGGAAGTCGAGAATCACTATGTATGACCCCAATTACACCGAAGATGAATCACTTGAATCAAGTCCATGGTATCAAAAACTCAAAGAACATAAAACCCAATACGGTAACAAAGCAAAACTGATTGATATCCATGGAATGAGCGATAAACGAATTTATGCAATATCACCCGGCGATGCCGCTTGCTGTGATATGAATTGGTCCCGGCGTTTCGATAAGGCTTTAGAAAAATACATGCCAGATTATTCATCGAATCACATTGGAGCGTTATGCGGGAATTGGGGAAGTGGTCTCAACACGGTTAGCCAGATGGCTATGAGTCTTGATATTCCCGCAATTCAGTTAGAACTCAACCCATCAACCCGAAAAATACTAATAGAATCTTCGGCTGAGTTTCAAAAATTCATCAATTTTATCAGAGAAGTTGCTGATTCATGATTCAATTGAATACTGAAAAGGAGTCATTGTTATGAAATTTCCTTATGGTTTATCTGATTTTAAACAAATCGTTACCCAAGATTTTTTTTATCAAGACCGCACGCATTTTATTCCAATCTTAGAAAATATTGGGAATTATCTTTTGTTCATTCGCCCAAGACGGTTTGGCAAAAGTCTCTTGTTATCCATGTTGGAGCATTATTATGATGTGGCACGAAAAGATGAATTTGAAACCATTTTTGGGCATCTGAAAATTGGAGAGAATCCAACGCCGCTGCGGAATGGTTTTTTTATTCTGAAATGGGATTTTTCATGTGTGGATCCGTCTGGAACTGCGCAAGACATTAAAAAAGCCTTACATGGGCATGTAAACCGATCGATTCAATTATTTTATGAAACCTATAAGTCTTTTTTAACGCACAATATCGATATAGACTTAAATGACGCGTTGATTTCTCTACAATCCTTAATTGGCATTGTGCGCCAAACCGATTACCCGATTTATCTTCTGATAGACGAATACGATAATTTTGCCAATGAAGTCATGATGAATGTGCAGGAAGGAAGAAATAATTATGAAGCCTTGGTTTTTGAAAGTGGTCCATTAAAAACCTTATTTAAGGTAGTGAAATCCTTGTCACAAAGCACTGGGATTGCGAAAAGTTTTATTACTGGGGTTTCCCCTGTTGTCATGAGTGATATAACCAGCGGCTATAATATTGCAGAGAATATTTATTTAAAACCCAAGTTTAATACGCTTTGCGGGTTTGAAGAATCTGAAATACGCGAAACGCTCATCCATCTTGTCAGCAATTGTCATTTACCAACAGAAGAGGCAAATCATGCGCTTGATATGATGCGCACATGGTATAACGGCTATAAGTTTTCACTCAATGCCAAAGAGTATGTCTATAATCCCACGTTAAGTTTATATTTCATGAAGGCATTTCAGGAAGAATGCAGTTATCCTCATGAAATGCTTGATGATAATCTGGCTACAGATCAGGCTAAACTGACTTATGTGTCCCATATCCATACCGGAAAAAGTATTTTACTGAATTTAATGAAAGATAACCATCAGATAACAATTCCTAAACTTATCAATCGTTTTGGTATTCAGGAAATGCTTTCAGATGAAACAAAGGATCAGGCTTTTCTTGCTTCATTTTTGTATTATTTTGGAGTGTTAACGATTCATAGCCTGACGGATATGCAGGAAATCACCTTAAAAGTCCCTAATTTAGTCATGAAAGGCTTATATGTCGAGCGCATCCAACGGATGCTGCTTCCTGATCCATTTGATCAGGATGATGGAAAGCGAGCTGCGAAAGCCTTATACAGTCAAGGCAATATCAAACCGTTATGTAATTTTATTGAACAGCGTTATTTCAAAGTGTTTCACAACCGAGATTACCGCTGGGCAAATGAACTGACTGTTAAAACCGCTTTTTTAACTCTGTTGTATAATGATATTCTGTATGTCATGGATTCAGAAACAGAAATCAGCAGGCGGTATGCTGATTTAACCATGATATTGCGTCCGGATATGCGTCATGTCAAAGCGTATGATATTTTAATAGAGTTTAAATTTGTCAGTCTGAAAGATGCGGGCATGACAGGCGAACAGGCTGTTTCCTTATCTTCTGAAGAATTACAAGCCATTCCCCCTATGAAATCAAAAATGCAAGCTGCAAAAGTCCAGATTCAGCAGTATGGCGATGAACTGCAACAAAAATATGGTAATTTGAAGTTACGGCGGTATGCGGTGGTGTCTTTGGGATATGAGCGGGTGTGGGGTGAGGAAATGGGCTAGTCTGAACACGATTTTCAGGATTATTGGATTGCCATGATTTTGAAACAGCATAAACTCCAGTACTTCATTAAATCTGTAATCCTGTTATCATTTAATCCTGTAATCGTGTTCAGACATTGGATTAAAACAACAACTACTAGAACGATATCAGGTATAAGTAAATAATCTTTATGTTTCTTGCGGTTAAACTTGCTCTTCCTCACATTTTATGTATAACAAGGGAGCATGTTCCCTTGTTACAAAAAAAATGTTGCAGATTTATACAGATTTAATAACGATCCTATGAAATGTATGGAGTGATCAAGAATGACTATCGATTATATGTATAAATATTTACAAATGCTTTTTCCATATAAATCACTATTCGTATTAGATAGTAACACTCTTACTGCATGGTGGGTAACATTAACCATCTTATTTTTTTCACTTGCATGGTTTTTATTATGGTTTTATCTTCGTCCAATTAAAAAAGCCTTAACAATCAGAAACGAAAAAGAAATCCAAAACAATAACGTCTTGAGGTTGTTATGGGATTCTTATTCAGCAACTTTTCTTTGTGAACAAGGCCCCAGAAGAAAAACCATTGAATCAGCAAGTGTGTTTTTTTCTGGTCAAATTATTATTGAACAAAAATTAAATATACGTTGGTGGTTAGGTATTCCAAGTATGTTAGTAGGATTTGGTATTTTGGGTACATTTATTGGTCTAACATTCGGTATTTCGAATTTTAATACAGACTCGATTGACCAACTTAGAGGAAGCATTCGGATACTTCTTTCAGGTATGAGTACTGCTTTTGCCCCATCAGCTTGGGGAATGGCTTTAGCTATATTATTTGGCTGGAT
>PDZT01000413.1 GCA_002753105.1 Deltaproteobacteria bacterium YD0425bin50
GTCTTTTTCTAAATATCTTTGCATAGTTCAAAGGAGAGTTCAAATAAATTTTCCATTTTCCTATGATTTGATCAAATATTATCAATAAGTTATCGTTAATTAAAAAAGGTTACACTCAATTCAATTTAAACCGGGATTTGCAAAAGGAGTTCTTCTGAAAAATGGAAACAGAATCACTGATCCCGAATCCATCTGATGATATCCATGAAGGTATTCACTTACTCCGTGAAGCGAGGATTCTGGATGCCATAACTGTATTTGAAAACAGTATCCGCATTCATCCCAATACTGAGGACATAATTCCAATGAAGCTCTGCATCGTTCGGATTCAGCTTCAAAGCAGACTCATAGGCACAAAGCGCCTCTTCAAAGCGATGTAAACGTTGAGCGCATATGCCCTGTTTGACAATGGTGTTGAACTCCCAGATAAAAAAGCCATGCTCTGAGTAAAGCTCTCTATAGCAGCTTCGAAACGTCCAGACTGGCATTCTTGAAAACCTTTCACAAGCAGTTGCTGACCAACGCTATCGGAATTTTTATCTATGCTCTGATTTATTATATTTCCATTTTTCTACAAAGTTAACACATTTTTTAGAAAATGTTCAAATGGTTACTATATCATAATTAACTTAAAATTAAAAACGAAATTTATAACGGTGGTAAGTATAACGCACTCAGAAACGATCAGGACTGAAATTCTGAAGGCGTTAGATGGTGAAGTGAGGAGTTCATCTCTGGTTGAGAACGTAAACCCTCTATTTTTTTATTTTTTATGAAACATGCCGAAAAAGACTTGATTTTCAGAAAAAGTTTAACTATAAACAAAACACTTTACGGTGAGTGTAGCTCAGCTGGCAGAGCGTCAGGTTGTGGTCCTGGTGGCCGAGGGTTCAAGCCCCTTCACTCACCCTTTTTTATTTTGCGCCTGTAGCTCAGCTGGATAGAGCAACGGACTTCGAATCCGTAGGCCGGGGGTTCAAGCCCCTCCAGGCGCGTTAATAAAATCAAGGGGTTAGATATTTTCTTTTCGCCTCGATTATTATCATTGTGCCTGAATTTGTGCCTAAACTTGATAAAAGATAATTTTCTTGTTTGTCGGCAGCTATCTTTAAATCAGTTTCATTGACGATATTGTACCGGTCAAAAACAGAACGTGTTTTATGACCCGATATCCTCATGGCAACAACTTCAGGTACACCTGCCCTAATCATATTTCTTACAGCAGTACGTCTCAAATCATGGAATATCCTCCTTGGGATTCCGCTTTTTTTAATAGCAGTATTCCATGACCTTTTAAAATTATTAATTTTTCCGCCTTCCCTACTTGGAAAGACATAAGATGTGATTAATGCTGCATCCTTCATCAGTTTTAATTGCTTCTTAAAAACATCAATCAATTCTTCATCCAGATATATTATCCGGCTTTCATCATTTTTTGTCTCTCCTGCATGTAAGCGAACACACCAGTTGACTTTATCCACCTGTGACCATGTTAACGATATAATTTCTCCAAATCTCCAGCCTGTTTTATATCCAAATGTAGCCAGACCTTGAACATATTCCGGTAAAAACTTTCTGAATTTTATAAACTCATCATGCTCAAAAAATCCTTTTCTTACGTTTCGTTCTTTAAGTTTGGATATTTTAGGAACATGCTCTATCAATGGAGGATTCCGTTGATTGGCAAGTGTTAATATTCTTTTTAATATGGACAATTCTCTATTAACAGACGCATTCGACATGTCATCATTAAGGCGCATTTCAATATATTTACTTATCTCTGTAGAGGTTATTTCAGTCACCTGTTTATATCCAAAAAAAGATTTTAAATACTTTACCCTTCTTTCAGTATCTGCTAAGCTTTTCTTTTGATTCAGTTTATAATCATTAATGATTAATGATTAATGATCAATTGTGCTATCTGATCAAAAGTAACCTTTTCAAAATGGACTCCCGGAAGTTTTCCATTCGATACTTCCCCTTCTCGTTTTTTTAAAAGCTCAGTAGCCACCATTTTTTTTTCGCTCCCTGAACTTTCTCTCATCATCCTCCCTTTATGATAATATTTAATCCAATAGGTTTTACCCCGTTTATAAATACTTCCCATGATGCCTCCTCTCGTATAGGCACAAGTTTAGGCACATTCGTTATCTCATGCCTACATTACAGATTGCAAGAGTCTTATGCAGTTTTTTTATTCTTCTGGATAAAGTCATCAATGTCTTTTCGATCGATTAATATTTTATTTCCCACTCTAACATAGGGGATATCTCGTGACCAGATACGAGTACGCCAGAAAGAAATTGTTGCTCCGTATTCTTTTTTTACTTCTTTAAAACTTAACAGTCGCTGCTTTTCCATATCACCTCCCTGATAAGAATATTAACAGTTAAGTAAAGCTTATCTCTTCCACAATATACTCATTATTAACTGATAAACCTTTAACCATAGCCGCCCGATTGATTTTCCTTGAATTCCCAAACCGTTCGATCTGGATAATGAATTCGATTGTATCCGCAATTAAACTTTTGGGAACATTTGCTACGGCTTCCTGAGCTAACTGTTCTAACCGAATTAAGGCCATTCTTGGGCTATTAGCATGAATGGTTGCCAATCCACCAGGGTGTCCTGTATTCCATGCTTTAAGCAATTCAAGAGCTTCTGCACCTCTGACTTCTCCAATAATAATCCGATCGGCCGCATCCTTAAGGCGCATTTTACCAGACGATTCATGTCTGCAATTCCATCAACAGATTTAAGCGACACAGAGTCTTGAACAGCACACTGAAGCTCCAGAGTGTCTTCAATGGTAATAACCCGTTCATTCAACCCTTTGATTTCAGCTAAAACAGCATTGGCAAATGTCGTTTTCCCTGTTCCCGCACCGCCGGAAATAATAATGTTTTGTTTATTCTGAACCGTTTGTTTTATAATGCCTTGTAATTCACAATTGATTATTCCCTGAGCAACATAATCATCCAGTGTAAAAAGCCGAAGCGCTTTTTTTCGTATACAAAAACTATGTCTGGGCACTACAGGAGGAACAACCCCCTGAAATCGAGCATTATACTCCGGAAGTTCAGCAGTAATAATAGGGTTTGATTCATCGCATGCGGATCCGATTTTTGAGGCAATAATTCGATTCACCCTTTCAGAATCAGATGCGCTTAACTGAATGTCAGTTTGCTGACGTCCCTGACTGAGCGTATCATACCACACGACACCGTCAGGATTCAGCATCACTTCAATTACATCCTCATTCATTAGAAGTTCGATAATTTGGGGGCCTAATGAAAAAGAAAGTATTATGGTTAGAATTAGGTTTTGTTTGGCATTCCATTTGCAAATTATAAAGAATTTTTAAAAAATTGTTCTTATTTAAGCAATAATTATACCAAATAAAACCAAAATCTAACCATAATATATCCTTAATTCTATCCTGCTGATTTTTTATCGGGTCTATTGTTGTCATCATAACGACTCCTATTTACTGCGATGCAGGTTTATACGCTTTATTCAACAACAAATCCTCCCTGATCTGAAACGCTGATCCATTTTTAGTAAATTTCTTATAGGTTAATGTGGAGATCACGGGATTATAATTTGGGAATTTGACCACACAGTGCAAATCAGGAAGATTCATGATCTCAGACGCTGAAAGCAGCAATTCTTTTTTTTGGTTAAACGAAAGACTGGTACCGTCCTTGACATCTGAAACACCCATAGAAACAGATTTGTCCATGCGTACAAACTCTGATTCTCCAATAAGCTTTGAACTGATATTGGCTGT
>PDZT01000414.1 GCA_002753105.1 Deltaproteobacteria bacterium YD0425bin50
TGTGAATTTATATTTCCTGAGAATTTATGGATCGTTTCTGTAGATACGGGTCAAATGAATCAGGCTATAAGCAATCTTGTCATCAATGCAATACAGGCTATGCCGGACGGCGGAATTATCCAGATTCAAGCTGAAAACAAAACGCTTTCTCCTGAGGATAGTATTGTATTATCACCCGGTAATTATGTGAAAATTAGCGTAAAAGACAATGGTATTGGCATTTCAGAAAAACATCTTTCAAAGATATTTGATCCATATTTCACAACAAAACAAAAAGGAAGTGGACTTGGTCTTGCGACAACATATTCAATTATCAAAAGGCATAATGGTCATATTTCAGTTGAGTCTAAAATAGGTATCGGAAGTACTTTTTATATTTATCTGCCCGCTATAGACTTTAAACTTAGTGTTACTCAAAAAGAAAGAAAGGTTGAACATAAAAGACATGGCAAAATTCTTATCATGGATGATCAGGAAATGTTGCTGACAATTGCAGGTAAATTATTTAAGCATCTAGGATACGAAACAGCGTTTGCCATTGATGGTAAACAAGCCATTGATATCTATAAAGAGGCATTTCAATCAACCAATCCTTTTTATTTAGTCATTCTTGATTTAACAATTCCGGGTGGAATGGGTGGAGTTGAAGCCATGATGCAGTTATTAAAAATTGATCCCAACATCAAAGCGATAGTATCTAGTGGGTATTCAAATGATCCTGTTATGGCTAATTATCGGGAGTATGGATTTTGTGGTATTTTACCAAAACCGTTTACAAAAGCTGACGTTGAAGAGGTATTGGCTAGCATTGGATAAAAAATTATAGATTTCCGATTTTTGATTTTCGATTTTCGATCTATAACTTCCAAAGAATATGCGTATATGGGCGAATAATAATTTGCCCATTTGAGAGAAATTTTATTGACTCTCAAGTGAAATGTTTTTTATATAAAAAAAATTTCACATCACATCTATACTTTTGCACTTTTCGTCATTCCTGCGAAAGCAGGAATCCAGAATGCTTGATTTTACTGGATTCCCGCTTTCGCGGGAATGACGATCGCCATATTTTTATAATAAGTTATTTCAGTAGGTTATAAAAAAATGCAAAAGTATAGATCACATAATCCAGATATGTTTATTAACAAAGGTTAATCACATGAAGCTCAAGTTCATCGGACGTGGTTCTGCATTTACAACACCAGAATACTTTCAATCCAACATGATTTTAATTGCTCGAAGTGGGAAAATGATGTTGATCGATTGTGGTGGTGATGTGCGATTTTCAGCAAAACAATCGAATGTTAGCATTGAAAACATTCATGCAGTATATATATCCCATTTGCATTCTGACCATATCGGCGGCATGGAATGGATTGGTTTTAGCACGTATTTTAATCCAAAGCTAAGTAAGCCGTTGTTGTTTATGGAAGAAAACCATATGCAAAATATTTGGGAACATGGTTTAAAAGCAGGTATGGAAATTGTTACTGATAAACTGGTAACATTGTCAGATTATTTTGAGTGCCACCCAGTTAAAGAGGGCAACAGCTTTGAATGGGAGGGAATTGCCTGCACATTAATAAAAATGCCTCATGTGGTTTCAGAAATTAAAACTCATTACAGTTATGGTCTTCTTCTTCGTGAAGTTGATTATTCTGGAGCAACTGTATTCATTAGCACGGATACTCAATTTCAATACGACGAAATTATTAATATTGGCAAAAAAACGAATATTATTTTTCATGATTGTGAGACTTCTTTTTTTAAAACAGGTGTTCATGCCCATTACGAAGACTTATGCATCCTTCCTCCAGAAATTAAGCAAAAAATGTGGCTTTATCATTACCAACCTGATCCAATTCATAAGCCTGAACAAGATGGGTTTAGAGGATTTGTTCAAAGAGGTCAGGAATTTGACTTTTCAAACTCTACTTATATCTGAAAATATGCTTTCTACAGCAAGTCAATATCTTTAGCCATTTGAGTTAATTTTTTTTGTAGTAAGATAGGATTACGGTTAATTAGTCCAGACAGAACGATTGTGTGTTGGTTTGAATCACTTGTAATTCGGATGAGATACTGTTGATAACACATAAAAAACGTTACATAACACCCAATAATCAATAAAATAAATCCTGTATATACAAAATAAACTCCCGGGTCTTTTGTAAGTTGCAAGCCGGTATAATATATGGGTTGGAATTGATCTACATGGATTACCACATCACCCTTTCGCATTTTATCAAATCCAGAAAACCGATACGGAAGAATCACATTGACGCTGTCCCCATGAGGCAGATAGAGCGTTCCTAAAAATGTTTCTCCAAGACTATGTCCGGAAATATCATAATTGGGAGTATAATCCGTTAAAGCAAACTGTCCCATTTTTTCAGGAAGATCAATACGTTCATTCAACTGACATTGTTGAGAATAGACCATACCTGATGCTTGGCTTTGAAACATCACAACAATATCTTTTACTGAGTCTATTCCATAACTTGACTGAAAAATACTCATGCCTTTATAGTGTAATGGATGATTCACAAGAATATCTTTTTGAAGTACGGCCTTTCCATTTTCAATGATGCTCAATGAAGATCGGAACTCTTTAGGTGTACCGGATTCATAAAATTCAACATGAAATTGATTACACTGAATTTCAAAATCAAGGCGTTTTACATCATTGCTCACTTTTAATCTAAGTGTGTCTGAGGATTTGCCTTCAGGAATACTCATATACCCTTCAAAACCAAATATTGATCCGAATAATCCGCCTAACAGCATAAAGATAATACTGGCATGGACGGCATATACACCAAAGCGTGAAAACTTTAATTTTTCACCGTAGATCATCCATGCGTCTGAATCTTGTGAAGTCATAACCAAACTTATATGTTTTGAAAAATATGCTTTTATGTTTTCCCGTAATACTTCGGATGGTTTTGTACTTGTAAGGGTAATCGTGTGTTTTGATGAATTAAACCGATGAACGGGTATGCGGTTTTTTGTTGACTGGAGAACTTTCCATGTCGAAGAAAAACGATTAATCGAACAAACCAAAATGTTAATAGCTAACAGAACCATCAATAACTGAAACCACAATGAATGGTATATATTAAACATACCTATTTTTGAAAAAATACGGTAAATCCATGTACCAGCCTGCCCTGAAAAATGGGGTGATGACATCGGAAATTGAGGAATAAGTGTTCCAATAATAGATGTAAGTACTAACAATACCAAAAGAATAATTGACAATTTTATGGAAGAAAAAAAATTCCATAAAGTGTGTGATGAACTGAGATGTTGTTTTTTCATTAATTAATTACCTGTTTATATATTTTTTCTATTATGGTTAGAATTAGGTTTTGTTTGGCATTCCATTTGCAAATTAAAAAAATTTTTTTAAAAATTGTCTTTATTTTGGCAATAATTATACCAAATAAAACCAAAATCTAACCATAATAATTAGGTTGAAGTCCAATGGAACGAAAAGTAACCTTAATAGGTTACGTTTATCAAGCACTATTTTAAGTATTTATTATTTTATTCACGAAAAACAGTTGTTTTGCATTACACCATTTTTCTCCACCAAGAAATTACTGGGTTAATAAGAAAAATTACGGGGCAGGGATAGGCTGGTGGCTGATGCATATGCCCTGTCCCCCTACGCTGACAGCCTTAAATATGGCGTCCATTTTGAATCAGTTTTCTGGCGCATCGCCTTTATTTCCAAGGTTTTCAGCATCCCATTGAACTGAACCAGTGCCAACTTTAC
>PDZT01000415.1 GCA_002753105.1 Deltaproteobacteria bacterium YD0425bin50
GAAGCCGGTATGTCATCTTGGAACCGGACAATCCTCATTTTTTTGACTTGCACAGTCGTCGAGCGGTTTCTAAGTCTTCACCCGTGCGGATTCGGTTCATATCCTCCTTGATAGCTGGTCCCATTAACGCGCAAACGACGGGTTGCGGCTATTCGGGATCGTGGTGCGACCCATGGTTCAAAACAAAACGGGACGCTGGAGCGTCCCTAGCTGCATTCCCACGCTGGAGCGTGGGAACGATCATAGAACTGCACCCATATTATATGAGACTGTTAATTTTGGCTAAAGCCGTATCCGTATCATATCCATCAATAGCCGATTGAATTTCGATCAATTCTTTGTTGAACGGTTCATGCTGAACGGTTTCAATCAGTTGCTTGATTAGGATGTTGGCGTTGGGAACGTCTATTTCAATCAATTCTGCCAATTCTTTCAGAATGCCTTTGACTTTCTCCATATCAAAGTCGCTATGGTGATGAGTCTGTGGTTCAGTTGCGGCAATTTTTGGTTGCGTGTCAAGTGGCTGAATGGCTTTGAGTACCACGTCTAAAGCACTACGAAAATCATCTAAAATGGGGTTTAATGGTTCGTTATGTTTAAAAGCTGCTTCCAATTTGGAGGCCTGCATATAAAGATCGTCAGCCCCAATGTTGCCAGCAACCCCCTTAATTGTGTGTGCAATGATCTTTCCATTCTCCCGATCATTGTTTTGAATGATCGTATTTAGCTCTTGCATGACATCTTTATAATGTTGATAAAATTTGATCAGAATCCTTTTATACATTGATCTATTACCAAGCAGTCTCTGTAGAGCAGCTTTAATATTGATACCAGCAAGCACTTCTGGAAAATCGTTTTCAGTTTGTGCAACTGTTGCGACTGCTGGTTCAGGTCTTGTCTTTTCACATGCAGGTATCCATTTAACCAGCGCTAAAAAAAGTTGATAAGGGTCGATGGGCTTGGTGATATAGTCGTTCATGCCATGTTCTACGCATCTTTCGCGTTCTCCAACCATAGCATGAGCAGTCAGCGCAATAATAGGTAAGGTGCTGGCTGCAATTCCTAAATGTCTAATCTGTTTTGCTGCCGTATAACCGTCCATAATTGGCATCTGTATATCCATTAGAATAATGTCGAATGGTTTTTCAGATTGTTGCAAGTGTTCAATGACCTCTTTGCCATTTTGAGCAACCGTAACAAGCATACCTGCCAATGTCAGCAGCTCAATCGCAACTTGTTGATTAATTTCATTATCTTCGGCTAAGAGAACATGGCTTCCCTGAATCAAGGACAGACCTTCCATATCTTCTGGTTTTTGTTGTATAGTATAGGTCTTTTTTAAATCGGCTTTACCAAAAATTTCAATAATATTATCAAACAAAAGGGAACGATTGATGGGTTTGACCAAGAATCCTTTAATGCCAACCGATTGGGCTTGCTGCATGATTTCTTCTCGCCCATAGGCGGTTACCATAAGGATGTGTGGTATCTGCTTTAATGCTGGATGGTCTTTGATCAGTTTAGTTGTCTGAATTCCATCCAGTTCCGGCATTTTATAATCTATTAAAACCAATTCATAAGGGTTGTGCTTAATTTCTTTTACCAGTTCGGATATAGCGGCTTGACCAGATTCAACTTGGGTTATATCAAAATCAAATTGCGCTAAGGTCTCAGAAAGTATTTCTCGTGACACCGGATCATCATCAACAATCAGTATCCTTTTGTGTTTCAATTCATCATGAAATTCGGCCCGTTGAGCAGTCAGGCAACTAGAACTGATCTGAAATAAAGCACTGAAAATAAATTCTGTGCCGTGGCCGTATTCGCTTTTGACCTGAATTTCTCCTCCCATCATTTCAACCAGCCGTTTTGAGATGGTCAGACCTAGACCCGTGCCTCCAAATTTGCGTGTTATTGATGTATCTGCCTGCGAAAAAGACTGAAATAGTTTTTCAATCTGCTCGGCAGTCATACCAATCCCTGAATCTTTAACTGAAAAAGATAAACGGACGCTATCCTCACTGTCCGTTGCTAACTGGTCAAGTTTGACAATTCGAAGTATGATATTGCCGTTTGAAGTAAATTTTACTGCGTTGGTGCACAGGTTGATCAGAACTTGTGACAGACGTAACGGATCGCCAAGCAAACTGTATGGGACATCAGAATGGGTCTGAATCAGAAATTCAAGTCCCTTTTCATGAATCTTGAAGCTGATAATATTGGACAGGTTATCAAGCACATCATCAAGATTGAATTGGATTGACTCGAGGTCTAATTTACCAGCTTCTATTTTAGAGTAGTCTAAAATATCGTTAATAATTCCTAACAATGACTTGGCTGAAGCATCAATCTTATTTAGATAATCTTTTTGCTTATCAGTCAATTGGGTTCGTAAGGCTAAACCAGATAAACCAATAATCGCATTCATCGGCGTTCTTATTTCATGACTCATATTGGCTAAGAACTCTCCTTTAGCCTGAGTTGCCTGTTCGGCAATCTCTTTGGCTTCTTGCAGCTCCAAGGTGCGGTCATGGACAATCTTTTCCAGATTTTTGTTGATATCTTCCAATTGTTCATGGGCTTTTTTACGTTCAAAGATCATTTTTAAAAAAGCCTTAGTTAACTGGCCGACCTCGTCCTTTGATTGGGGGATAATCTCATTAGATGTTACATGGAAACCATCCGTAAGCTGTAAAGAAAGCCGCGTTAAGTTAAGAATGGGTCTGGTAAACGTATTTGAAAGCACAATCACTAAAACAAAACTAATGACAATGACAACTATCGACAAAATCGTGACATTGAAAACCATGTTATAGATTTCGGTTTGAAAATTACGATTTGAAGTGGCAATTTCATTATTAAGCGCATTCAAACGATATATAACTCTTAACACACCCCATGGTTGAGTGCTCACGCGAATGGGATTGACAATTTCAATCACACTCTCTTGAGCATCTTCGTAACATAACACACTTAACTCTTTTTTGCTCAACGCAATCCGATCCATTTTGCCATTTAAAACAGTGCCGATCAAATCAAGTCGCAAGGTATGGACATAGACTGTACCGTTTTGAGTCATCAGGATAGCATACGCAATATCTTTATTATTTGAAACGCTGTTATTGATAATCTCAATAACACGCGAAAGATTCAAGCTAGCCACATCATTCTCCATCTGCATGGACAAGTTGACGACAAAGCTCTTGCCAAGCTCAATCATATTTGACCTTAACACCTCAATTCGTTTAGATAATTCTTTTTGTAATAGATTTTTTTGAATAGTTACTTGGGTATAGGTTAAGATAACGGCCATACCACCAATCAAAAAAGTCATGGCAATGATCAGTTTGCCTTTAATGCCGAGAGCTGTTTGCATCGTATAATCGCCCTATAATTTTAATCTGTTGAATGGTTACACGCATTTTATCTCAAACACCCGAAACCCGGAATTGCCAATACAATAAATCACAAACTGCGACACGTTAGCCTGCGGGTATTCCTGCTTTAAGCCTTGAATATATCCAGCAATTTGCTTTGTATCTTCTTCCTGTAACTCAAAGGATTCAATAGAAGTCTTACACTTTTTAAATTCAGTATTCGAGAAATACTTAAACTCAATTACAATACGCAATCCAGCATATTTTTCATGGTATTTCCCGACAAATTCAAGGTCTGTTCTCCCTTGTGGATAGGACCGTTCCACATTAAATGTAAACCATTTGGAAAGATACCGGCTGCATAACTCAAAAAAA
>PDZT01000416.1 GCA_002753105.1 Deltaproteobacteria bacterium YD0425bin50
AGGATCCTATGGAACGTGTCGTTGGGCAAAGCTATTTTTTAACACCCAATACCATGATTGTCAGGGACCCCAGTTTTACAAATGCAGTCGATGATGACAGCATACCGCCTCCAGATGAGGCAGCCGAAGATACTGATGGTCAGAAAGATACTGAACCGGAAAAGCCTGATATTTTCAAAATACAGGGGAATTATTTATTTTATGCCAATGGAAGCTCTGGAAAATTACAGTGGATTGATCTTACATTACCTGAACAGCCATTATTAAAAGCGGAAGTTCAACTGGAGAATACACCTCGGGAACTTTATATTCTAGGTCAGTATGTTTATTTAATTGAAGATGCGTATCTAAATGACCGCCAATCGATTATGCTTCATGTGTATGATACGCAGGAAGGCAGACTCAACCAAGTAAACACTCTTCAATTAGATGATCTGTATTATAACCTTTCAAGAAGACTCGACAATACCATATATCTTGTGGGTACATTGACAACGTCAAATTCACAATGGGTAGATGTCGATTCAGCATATATGTATCCGAATTCCAATACTATGGTTTTTGCGCTCAGTATGGGTAAGGCGCTTGAGGTAAAAGCCAAAACCACGTTGCCCGGATATACCCCTGAAATCTATTTGGATAGTTCTTTCTTGGTTGTTATTTTAAATGAAGATTGGTTATCTACAGTGCTTCACGTGTTTGATCTTCGTGCGAATGGTCAGGATTTTTCAGCGTATAGTAAAATTCAAGTGCCGGGGTATGTTCCTTCTGAATATCATGTATATACAAAAGACAAAAAGCTATTTGTGGTCTATCGGAATCAGGATATCAAGCTTGGAAGCGTATTATCCGTTTATGATATGGCGAATCCAGAAGCAATTCAAATGATTGGTGAGGTATCGGCAATTGCGCCCGGTGAAGAATTGTATGCAACTCGTTTTAGTGGAAATCGGGCATATGTAGTAACGTATGAACGTCAAGACCCGCTTTGGGTGATAGATATTGAAAATCCATTGAAACCACGAATACTTGGTGAATTGAAAGTCCCCGGCTGGTCAGAATTTATGAGGTTCTACGATAATAAACTCATTGCTGTGGGATATGATGATTCTGAGGGCGGACGACTGATTTCTGTAGCCATGTTTTCTGTTGATGATCCAAAAAATCCAACACTGATTGATCGTGTTACTCCATTTTCAGGTGTAATCAGTTATTCCTATTCAGTGGCTGTTGATGATGATCGCGCGTTTTATATTAACCCCAATACAAACATGATTCTCGTGCCGATTAATTACTATGAAACTGAAGATGTTTCAGGATTGGAAATTATTAGGCTCAATTCTGAATGGTCAACATTTTCATCTGCTGATTTTGTTCAAAGTGATTTTCGTGTTCTTCGGGGTACGGATATTGAGGCAAATGAAATTATTGTCAGTATGGGAGATGCCGCATTAGAAACCATTCGTTCCAATGGGAAACCTGAAGTTTTAGGAAAACTCAGATTAGCCTACAATGTTTCCTGCATTTCTGGATTTGATCATCATAAACGGTTATGGGCGTTAGGTGGCGATTTTTATTGGGGTGGAAATGCGGATATCATGGTGTATCAACCTAATGATCTGCTTACACCATTTGCTGCAATGAGTTCAGATATGAGGTCGCCCATTATGATAACAAACGGCAATGATCTT
Organism: Deltaproteobacteria bacterium YD0425bin50; assembly: GCA_002753105.1. GTDB lineage: Bacteria > Desulfobacterota > Desulfobacteria > Desulfobacterales > YD0425bin50 > YD0425bin50. The sequence goes on from PDZT01000416.1 coordinate 1,692, forward strand.
GGAGTCATGTATTCAAATGAGGATGCTCAAATTCGTGCGATTGATCTCGATTCTATGAACATGACGAAGCCGCTTTCAATGCCTAATGACTATTCTTGGTCTATGTATTCCCCATTTATACAGAATTCAATCTTTTATGTTGGCGTTCAAAAATATGCTTATTTGTCAACGCCTAAAGAAGATACTACAGATATAGCAGTTGCAGAAGACATAGAAGAACCTGTGTATGATTATTCAACGATATCATGGCAACTTGCCCGGTATGATTTTTCTGAAATGGATGAGCCTAAAGCGTTAAAGGAAGTATCTATTCCGGGTAATCCTATAGGACTAAATCCTGAAGGAAAGCTGATCACAGTAGAAACGTACTGCATGTACCGACCCTATGAACCCAGTTATATGGTTGATGATGTTGTTTCTGCTCCTGAAGAATCCTTGATGCCAAGCATCCTACCTCCTCAGGAATCAACTTGTCTGATGCAGATGAATTTGCTTACGCTTACAGAAAATCAAGCTATTCTTGAATACAGCCGTGATTTTACTTTTACCAATTATCAGATACCAGAAGTTTTGTTTGATAAAGAATACATTTATATTTCTAAACAAAAAGATGAAAAAACTGAAATTTTAGTTCTGAATTCGACTGATTTTTCTGATAAAAAACGCTTTGAATTAGAAGGGAATTACTCTGGTATTGCTGTGTATCAAGGAAAAATCGTATTATCTTCTTCAGGGCCCATGTATTATGTTGATGGGCCGATGTATGTTGAGTCGATTAAATATAGACCATCATGGTATGAAAGCGGTTATGTGGTGTATGATCTGAATGGAGACAGCCCGAAACTCTTGTTGAAAAAATCGAATGAATGGGTCGGGGCTTCTGAGATCATCATCTCAGATACAGGAATTTATGTAAGTAAGGGTTATGAAGGTATTTCTTATTTTCCCTATGAGTAGGTTTTTTGGCCTTGATTCTCGTTTCGGCCAGTTAATTGTCTGAACACGATTTATATGATTACATGATTGCCATGATTAGCTAAAAAATCAAGTTCTTAAATCCTGTCTATCCTTTAATCCTTTAATCGTGTTCAGGACAAATGGCCGATTAATGTGCGAGGGATATATTGACGACCTGTCAATTACTGCCAAGTATTACAAGATAGAAGCTGAAATTTTCCAATGTAAAACTAAAAACTGATATGATGTTAAGATACTATAGCTTTTCAGATAAATAATTTCAAAAAAGAAATATGCACGATCCGATGTTTTTGGAAATTACAAATCGAATATCGAAAATCAAAAATCTGAAAATCTATATACGGTTGCACTTTTTTATAATCTATTGAAATGACTTATTATACAAAAATAGCGATCGTCATTCCGGCGAAAGCCGGAATCCAGTAAAATCAAGCATTTTGGACTTTGAGTTACGTCAAAAAGGCAAAAAATGCAAAAGTATAGTCTATACGGTTGCCCTTTTTTATAACCTATTGAAATGACTTATTATACAAAAATAGCGATCGTCATTCCCGCGAAAGCGGGAATCCAGTAAAATCAAGCATTTTGGACTTTGAGTTACGTCAAAAAGGCAAAAAATGCAAAAGTATAGTCTATACGGTTGCACTTTTTTATAACCTACTGAAATGACTTATTATACAAAAATAGCGATCGTCATTCCCGCGAAAGCGGGAATCCAGTAAAATCAACCATTCTGGATTCTTGCCTACGCAGGAATGACAAAAAATGCAAAACTATTAGATATAGTATAAAAACGAAAAACTAAAAAATTATTGACAATAAGGAATAAAATCCATAAAAGGGTTTTTGTCATTATTAGACTTAGGATAGTGTGGTGGTAACTGTAGGACAACCCCTGTAGTTGCCCTACCGATAAAAAATGTAAGTTTGTTAGGTTTGGGTGTTGTTCTTATTTATCAATTAAATTAAACATTAGGAAAGGAAATTCAGAATGGATAGTACATTTGTGAATGCGTTATATACAAGTTTTTTTGGCCGTACCGCAGATGCTGCAGGCTCTACTTTTTGGTCTGGTTCTAGC
>PDZT01000417.1 GCA_002753105.1 Deltaproteobacteria bacterium YD0425bin50
TCAATATTTGACTTTTTTTATATTACCGTATTAGTAACGCAATTATCCGTAGTAAGAATACTATTTATCAATTAGGAGATGTTAATTATGGACAAATATGAATGCCCTTGTACTTATATTTATGATCCATTACAGGGTGATCCAAAAGGACAAATTAGGGATGGAACGGTTTTCCATGATTTACCTGATACTTGGCAATGTCCGGTTTGTGGTGCGGGTAAAGATTTTTTTTGGAAGCTTATAAGCAAATTTGCTGATAACAATACATATAAAATAGAGGGATTATAAACTTATTAGGAGACAGTTGAATGACTAAAATTGAATGGTGTGTGGATTATTGTCTAAAAATCGCTGAAATTGATAAATTGCATATTGAATTAGTAAACATGTTAAATCAATTAATTGAAGAACGTCAAACAATCTCAGAAGAATCAAACATTCCAGAATTGCTTTCTAATCTTATTGATCATGTTCGGTATCTCTTTCGCAATGAGGAAAGCTATTTAATTCAGTATAGATTTCCTGATTTTAAAGAGCATCGAAAACAACACGGAGAATTTTTAAAAAAAACCATTGCATGTCGAAGACTTTTTTCAGATCAGAATATAAGTTATCTTGATAGCTTTATTGATGATTGTAAGTCATGGATCGCAAGCCATATCCTGAAATGTGATATGGAATATGCACCATTTATTCGAATACAACTTTATTTAGATCAATATGAAAAACTAAGATTTCAAAAAAGATTCAGGTAAAATCTATTCACTGGAACCAACTATCTCAATTTTGGAGGACTTTTCATGGCAAGTCTGTTGTTATTTATTCTATGTATAGAGTATATGTTAAACCTGATTGCCGATATATTAAACATCAAACAAGTACGCACAGACTTGCCAAAAGAATTTATCGGGCTTTATGAAACAGAAAATTATGCTAAATCCCAAGAATATCTGAAAGTGAATACCCAATTCTCAATAATGGTATATACTATAAACTTCATTGTTATCTTAGCTTTTTGGTTTTGTAAAGGATTCGCATGGATAGATACAATTGTCCGCTCATTTGAATTGAATGTTATTATCACAGGATTATTGTATGTGGGTATTCTGTGTCTGCTGAAAGGGATTATGTCTTTACCATTTGATATTTATGAAACTTTTGTGATTGAAGAGCGGTTTGGGTTTAATAAAACTACATGGCGAACGTATATCTTAGACCTCTTCAAAGGCACACTATTAGGAATTATTATCGGTGGTATCCTGTTAAGCGCATTATTGTTTTTCTTTGAATATGCAGGTAAGTATGCATGGATATGGTGCTGGATTGTTATAAGTTGCATATCACTTGTACTTCAATGGATTATACCCACATGGATTTTACCCCTTTTCTATCGATTCAAACTGCTTGAACCCGGGGAATTAAGAGATGCCATTTTTGCCTATGCCAATCGAATTCAATTCTCTTTAGAAAACGTGTTTGTAATGGATGGCTCACGACGTTCTACTAAGGCAAACGCATTTTTTACTGGATTTGGTAAACACAAGCGTATTGTCTTATTTGACACCTTAATAGAAAAACATACCATTTCACATTTACTTGCAGTACTTGCACATGAAATGGGACATTTTAAAAAAGGCCATCTCATTCAACAAATAGTCATTCAACTTATTCACTTAGGTATAATGCTTGCCTTACTTGGATATTTTATCTCAAATCAATCTCTGTTTTCCGCATTTTATATGGAACACATATCTGTATATGCGGGCTTACTCTTTTTTAGTATTCTCTATACACCTGTTGATTTTTTAATGAATATTGGGCTTCAAATGCTTTCCAGAAAAAATGAATACGAAGCTGACCGTTTTGCAATAACAACAACAAACGACCCGACATCGCTTTTAGAAGCCTTAAAACAACTTCATGTAGAAAACCTATCCAATCTTTTTCCACATCCATTCTATGTTCTCTTACATTATTCTCATCCTCCAATACTCGAACGGTTAAAAGCAATTGAAAGAAGTGCTGTTATCTATCAACATTAAAAATTAGGCTCATGTCGGCTTTGGGATGAAGTCATTAATTACTGTTATCATTCATCTTAAAGTCGATATGAGCCAAAAATTAAATATGTTTTCGAAATATGCATCGGCTACTTGCTCAATTTACTAATAATTTCTGTTAAGAGACTCCTTGCTTCTCGATATTTATAGTAATTAATGAGCGTTTCAAGTTGTTTAAATGATTTCTGAATATGTTCAGGATACTCGGACTGAGTTAAGGTATCCATCCTTTTTTTAATTTCAGCAGGTTTGGATTTTTTCAATAACTCCATAAGTTCATTCAGAGAATTCGTAAATGTTTTTACATCGAAAGACTGACGCTCAATTGATTCTTGTGATGCTTGTTGTGGTTCATCCTGAGCAAGAAAAGATACAGACTGTTGAACACGACTGAATTCGGCTTTCACTTGTTCAAATAAACCTGAAAAGTCTTGTTTTAATTCATTTGACGCAGCACGTTCGAGTTTTTTGGATGCATCATACAGATCATGCGCCCCAATCGTTCCACCAGACCCAGCTAATGAATGCGCATAAAGCCGCACTGATGAACAATCAGCCTGATCAACGGCTTGGGTTAGTTTTTTAATGACCGTTGCCTGATCCTGAATGATATTGATAAGCATTTTTTTAAACACATCCCATGATATACTGAGCCGTTTTAACGCTTCTGAAATATTAATTCCAGAAAGATTCGGAATTATTGAGGCCGCAGCATCGAAATCATCGAAATCAGAAACAGGTACTTGGGTTACTGCTGTCCAGCGGGAACGGCTTTCAGTTGGAATCCATTTATGCAATGCTCTAAATAATTCCAGACGATCAATGGGTTTACTAACATAATCATCCATGCCTGCTTCAAGGCATTTTTCACGGTCTCCTTTCATGGCATTTGCAGTCATTGCAATAATCGGTATATGCGAAGAAAGCTCTTTTTGAGTCTCTAAATGACGGATCATTTTTGTTGCTTCAATGCCACACATTCCGGGCATTTGAACATCCATAAGAATAGCTGCAAATGAATGGTTTTGAAATGCATTCACTGCTTCTTCTCCGTTTTCAGCAATGTCTATTAAAAAACCTGACTGAGAAAGTAATTCTTTAGCAACCATCTGATTTGCATGATTGTCTTCTGCAAGCAGAACGCGTATTCCCTCAAATTCCCGTGTTCTGATAGCGTATTCACGTCTGGATTTTCCTTTAGCCGCAAGGCCAAACGATTCCATGATAGCATCAAATAATGCAGATTGTTTAATTGGTTTTAATAAAAAGCACTTGACACCTGCTTGTTCTGCCAAGGTAATTTCATCCTGTTTGGTATATGCACTCATCATAATAACAGGAATCTGTCTAATTGTATCGTTTTTGATGATCTGAGCGCTTGCTTCAAGACCATTCATGCCCGGTAGGTACCAATCCATAAATACCAAATCAAACGGATGACTGTCAGATATAAGTAAAGACAATGCCTGTTCTGCGGTTTTGACTCGCTGGCGTTGAATACCAAAATGGTCTAACATCCGATCTAACACAAGAAAACTGGCATCATTGTCTTCAACAATAAGCGTTTGTAATTGTTTTAGATTTTGAGGAATAACCCATAATCGCTTATTGGTTTGAAATTCTTTAAGCTCAAACTGAATAAAAAATGAAAATATACTTCCACGACCGACCTGACTATTTACTGTGATTC
>PDZT01000418.1 GCA_002753105.1 Deltaproteobacteria bacterium YD0425bin50
TATTCCGTTGGCAATTATGTGTATGAATCAGGAAACCAATATTCGTAAAAAAATGACACCTGAAGTTTTGAATACCACAGGAACAGAGCTTACCAAAACAGCACGGGAACAGCATTGCGGGGCTAGATTTACTGGCGCAGGCGGAGGAGGATGTATTTGGGCTTTAGGCAAAAAAAAGGATATATCAACATTAAAACCTATTTGGGAAAATATTCTTTCAAGTATTCCAGATGCATGTATTTTAGATGTCCATCTGGACTCAAGGGGTATGATATTTGAACCATTTTAATCTTAATCTTAATCTTACTCTTAATCGTAATTCATGATTTTTTACGAGCAAGAGCAAGAGTAAGAGCTAGTGAGGATATAATGTATTTTCAGGATATTATTTTAGCATTACAGCATTATTGGACAGAAAAAGGCTGTATTCTTGTTCAGCCATATGACTTAGAAGTGGGTGCTGGGACATTTCATCCAACCACCTTACTTCGGGCTTTAGGTCCAGAGCCTTGGAAAGTGGCTTATGTGCAGCCGAGTCGTCGTCCAACAGACGGTCGTTATGGTGAAAATCCAATGCGGTTACAGCATTATTATCAATTTCAAGTCATGATCAAACCGTCTCCGTACGATATTCAAGCTCAGTATTTAAAAAGCCTAGAAGCATTGGGAATTTCTTCAAATGATCATGATGTGAGATTTGTTGAAGATGATTGGGAATCTCCTACACTGGGTGCATCAGGTTTGGGTTGGGAAGTATGGCTTGATGGCATGGAAGTCACCCAATTTACATATTTCCAGATTGCAGGTAGCATGGAGCTTTCACCAGTATCTGTTGAAATTACCTATGGTCTTGAACGAATTGCCATGTATCTTCAGCAAGTCGAAAATGTATATGATTTGAAATGGAATAATACGATTACCTATCGGGATGTGTTTCATCAACAGGAAATTGAGCAATCTACGTACAATTTTGAAGAAGCAAATGTAAAAATGCTATTTCAGTTATTTGATATGTTTGAAGCTGAATCCAAACATCTCATTACAAAATCACTTGTCATACCCGCCTATGAATTCTGTTTAAAATGTTCACATACCTTTAATCTCCTTGATGCAAGAGGTGCAATTAGTGTAACAGAACGAACTGGCTACATTGCCCGAATTCGAACTCTGGCGAGATTATGTTCATCTGAATTTTTTCATCAGCGTGAATTAGCAGGTTTTCCATTATTACAGCGTTAAAAGAGAAAAGGATATCCATGAAAAATTTTCTTTTAGAAATTGGAACTGAAGAATTACCTTCAGGATATATTGAACCCGCTTTACTTGGACTCTCTTCTTTATTGACTCACCATTTACAATCATCCAGAATCCCATTTGGACAAGTTCATGTGTTTGGTACTCCAAAACGGCTTGCATTACGGATCACAGACTTGGCAGACAACCAAGACGCCATTGTTCATCGCATTATGGGGCCGCCTGAACAAATTTCATTTGATGTGCACGGAACCCCGACGTTAGCAGCTCAAAAATTTGCTGACCGAGTAGGTATTCCAGTTCAGTCACTTCAATTAATGAACACAGAAAAAGGCCGTTATGTATTTGCAGAAAAAAGTGAAACGGGTCAACCCACAACGCAAATTCTTCAGCAATGTTTACCGGAACTGATTCAAAAAATTCCATTTCCCAAAACGATGAAATGGGCAACCTTGTCGATTATGTTTGCCCGTCCGATTATTTCTATATTAGCCCTTCATGGTGAAACGCTGATTCCTTTTCAATTAGGTAATATTAGCTCTGACCAATTTACGTTTGGCCATCGGTTTATGAAACATGGGAAGTGTCTTGTATCTAATGCAGATGACTACGAACAGGTATTAGGTTCAGCTTTTGTGATCGCAGATATACCTACCCGAAAACAGATGATTGCAACCGAAATTGAAAAGCTTGCGCGTGATACTGGCGGCACCGTTCTATCTGATTTACCATTACTCGATACCGTAACCCATTTGGTCGAATACCCTGTTGTGGGTAGGGGACGGTTTCATACAGATTACCTTGAATTGCCCAAAGAAGTTCTGATTACAGCCATGCGTGAGCATCAGCGTTATTTTGCAGTTATAGATAACAAGCAGGAATTATTACCCAATTTTATCGTGGTCAATAATACTCAGGCAACAGATATGGCCGTAGTGATTCATGGTCATGAGCGGGTTTTAAAAGCGCGATTGTCTGATGCCATGTTTTTCTATCAGGCTGATGTGAATACATCGTTTGATACATGGGTTAGCCAACTCAAAGGCGTTTTATTTCAAGCCCAGTTAGGTTCAATGTATGAAAAACAACAACGTGTACAACAGATTGGTGACTATCTTTGCAATCAGATTAATGTCAATCAGCATATCAAAGCCAATGTACTGAGAGCAGCCTGCATCTACAAAGCGGATTTGCAAAGTCAGATGGTGTATGAATTCCCTAAACTTCAAGGCATCATGGGCAGAATTTATGCGTTCAAAGCAAATGAGTCCTCAGAAGTTGCTCAAGCTATTGAAGAACATTATCGACCTGTATTTTCAGGTGGTGCTTTACCAGAAAGTCTATGTGGTGCAATGTTAGCGATTGCTGATAAAATGGACACGTTATGCGGTTGTTTTAGTGTTGATCTGATGCCTACAGGCACTTCAGACCCGTATGCATTACGGCGACATACAATTGGGTTGATTCAGATTATCCTGAATCAAGGATTCTCTTTTTCATTAACTCAACTGGTGCACGTCGCATTATCCCTGTTTATCCCAGACACTACACCTGTATTTGAAACCAAAAAACAACAAGTGATTGATTTTATTAAAGGACGAATCGTTTTTCTGCTTGAAGAACAGGGACTTGCAAAAGATATGGTTCAGGCAGTAACCGCGGTTTCTATAGAGCCGGTTCCGCTGGTATTTGAAAAAGTAAAAGCACTTGAATACGTTAAATCCAATCTTGATTTCGCATCCCTTGCAATTGTATTTAAACGCGTGGTGAATATTATTAAAAAAGAACCGGTTCAAAAAGAAATTTCTATTGATCCATCATTATTTATGAACCCATGTGAGACAAATCTCTATCAGGCTTTTTGTCAAGTTAAAGGCTCTGTTGTAGAGATGATACAACACAATAATCTCGTAGAATCTCTGATGCGTATGGCATCACTTAAAGAGCCGATAGATATTTTTTTCAATGAGGTATTAGTTATGACAGATGATCTGGCAATTCGGAATAATCGTCTTTGTTTATTACAAATGATATCTGAATTGTTTGAATGTATTGCAGATTTTTCCAAAATATCAACTTAAACTGGAGGCAAATCACAATGTCTGCTTTTGATCCATCAAAGGATAAAGTACTTAAAACATGGAAATGTGAACAAACGGGTCTTATTATATCTATTAACCAATATGCTGAAGGTCAACCTAAACTCCAAATAGGGCCTAGGATATTTAAACGAAAAGATGGTACAGAAGGTACGCCTTTAAAAGCAGGAAGACTTTCGATTGAAGATATTACTTGGTTTTCCGAAGTATTAGATGAAATTATGGCAGAAATGAGCCAACTGGTTAAACCAGAATAAGTTTTTAATTTTTAGTCTGATAAGTATTCAATATTAATTTGGTGAAACACTACAGATTTTCAGATAAATAATTGCAAAGATGAACGATTGTAGGGGCGAGGCATGCCTCGCCCCTACGGGAATTTACCACTTCTC
>PDZT01000419.1 GCA_002753105.1 Deltaproteobacteria bacterium YD0425bin50
AAAATTTATCAGGCGATAAAATATTTGTCAGTGGATATCTCAGACTTTATTAATAATGGCATAGTTCCACTAAACAAAGGTGATACTTGAAAATTAGGTGTGTAAAAGGTGGGACACACCCGAAAAATCTTTAAAATGTGTTAATTTTTGAATTTCACGTCCTGTAAGAGCCATTAACATTCTCCTTTAAAGTTCGAATTATCCTTAATTGCCTCCCGTAAACTTTTTCATTTTATACGCTTGCTCTCATATTTACAACATCAAAACAACTAACGCTAAGGTGAGCGGTTGCGCCGTTTAGGCGCAATCCTCTCCATTTTGTTGGTTAGCAATCCCACATGCGCTAATCGCACCTGCGCATTCAAGAGGAAACTTGAATTTTTGATCAATAGAACTGCCTCAAAAATTCAAGTTTCATAGGAGGAGGCGGTGGTTAATTCGCAATTTTTCAAGTTTTCAAGTCTTTCTCTAATGCCATATTTTAAACTCTTTAGTCTCAGATTTTCTTTCTTTTTTCTGAACATATTCTTTACGCTATAAAAAAAATTTTAGATGTTCTACATGTCAATCTAAATTGAGGAGGGTTTAAGAAAAAGATACGGGTGCAATCCAATTTTGTCAGACTAATTTTCATAACTAGTTGAAATAAAAGGATAAATATATTTCATATAAACATTTTGATGCTAAAAATAATTTCAATAAAATCAATATTCGTTTATGACAAAACGGGATTGCACCCAAAAGATAAAAAGATACTATGGTGGGTTAAATACAACCCAAAATACATATAATCAGAACCAGCTGCTTAATACAGATAAATCACTATATGATAGCCCAAGTGACTTGGTTAACCATGCCCCTGTATTGTTTACCCACGGAAGGTCAAGGTCGAAAAAATTCACGGTATATTAGAACACTCAATTATTAATTCTGATTCAGATTTTATATGCCACCTATTATTCATTCTGCTAAAAGAAAGACTAATTGGGGTTGTACGCATATGATCACTCCATTGACTCCAAACTGCATTAGAAAAAGATGATTTATCTCCATAATAACGATGAAATTTAGCATTTAAATAACAAACACCATTAACTTCTAACCCATTTAATTTATCAACTTCTGATATTTCAGTAAAAAAAATAGTAATCACAGGATTTTTTATTTCATGAAGTTTATCATCTGTTGCAAAAATTCTATCTCCACATTTTTTTAAAATTAATTTTTCTTTTATTATATTTATTACTTCATCCTTAAATTTACTTTCGCCTTTAATTTCTAAAGGAATTTTTAAATTATTTTCAAATTGTATCTCTGTATCAGTAATTGCTGAGACGAAACTAATTGCACCTAATCCTAACATCATACCTAATAGAACTCCTATTATTAATAACCCTTTCTTTACTGTACCCATATTTTTATTCCACTCTCGCCGCATAATTTAATTTTGACTTAATTCCTTAATAAACACAGATTATCCCTATCTGTGCGGCAAGAGTTCAGGGGGCTAACGCTCAAAATCAGCGGTGCGTGCGATTAGCACGCATCCGCTGCATTTTGATGGTTATACGGCGTTCAGTCCGTTACTCCTTTTCTCTGACGCTTCACTCCAGCTCTTAAGCCTCAGCGGTGTTTCTTTTTCTCTCTCATGCAGAACAATCTTCTCTTAAAACTCTGGCTGGCCAACTATGCTTCTAAAGCTAGTCACACTCAACCTCTGAACTTTTCATGACTTCCCGTTCTCTCAATTTTTTTAAATCTCAGTATCTTTAAATCGAGCAATTAGGGATTAGTCACCTTTTTTTGTTTTCTCAAAAACTGCTATTCTCGCTCAAATGAACGATTCCTGTCCGTGAGTGATTTATATAAAGTGCTTTATTCAACTGATTTATTTTATCCAAATCTTCAATTATATCAAAACTCTTGTTATTTATTATTCCGGACATCAAAGAATGTAATGAAATTCATTGATACTTGCTTGAATTATCTGATTTTCGTCTCAATTTATTATTCTATTCTTTAGTGTCCGTAGTAATAGTTTACATTGTTTCGACTCCATCCCATTCTGGAATTATTCCATACTTACGGAAATATAGACATCGTTCCAAATATATTGACGCAGCTTTATCTTGCGGATTATATTTCAGGATATCTTCAAAACACTTGACAGCATCAGAAAATTTTTTACAATAGTAATAATTTAGACCGGTATCATAGTCTGTCATACTACGCTTTTTTCTTTCCTTAATTTCATCAGATTCAGCGTCAATAATTTCGAAAATTGCTATTGAATTTTCCTTGCCTTTCACCTTAACTCTCTCAAGAAACCGATAACTATATTTTGTAGGATCGTCTATAAAATAGAGTGCTTCCTCGCTTATGATGCTTCTTGCTCCAAAAACCTTTGTTAAGCTCTCTATCCTGGATGTTAAATTAACAGCATCAGAAATAACAGTGCCCTCCATTCGCTCCTGTTCGCCAATCGTCCCCAACATTAAGGAACCGATATGAATTCCAATACCTATTTCAATTTTAGCTTTACCTTCTTCCATCAAAAAATTATTGAATTCATCCAGTTTATCCTTAATTGATATTGCAGCTTTAATTGCATCCTCAGGGCTGTTTGGGAAAATCGCCATTATGGCATCGCCAATATATTTATCTATGAAGCCATTGTTCTGTCTAATTACAGGACCAATTTTTTCCAGATAGGCATTTAAAAAATTAAAGGTTTCACCAGGCGACATGTTTTCTGAAAGAGATGTAAAAGATCGGATATCGGAAAAGAGGATGGTCATCTTTCGTTGGATTTGGTCACCTAACTTAATGCCAACAATGCTTTTTTTGCCTAATATTCGCAAAAATTCACTTGGAACAAATTTTCCGGTGGCTATACTTATTTTTGATAATTCATAATGCGTGTTAATTCTGGCAAGTAACTCATTTTTTGAGAAAGGCTTTGTAATATAGTCATTTGCGCCAACTGCCAATCCCTCAACAAGATCTGAAACCTGATTCTTTGCGGTGAGCATTATGATTGGCAATGTATTTAAAGGATAATTTTCTCTAAGTTTTGAGCATACTTCATAACCATTCATTTTGGGCATCATAATATCCAGCAAAACAATATCTGGTTGAAAGATATTGATTTTATCAATTGCTTCAAATCCGGAATTCACTGAATATACTTCGATTCCTGCAAGAGTTAAGTGGTTTCTGATAACCTGCAGGTTGATCGATTCATCATCAACGGCAAGTATTTTAAGCCCTTTGAAGTTCTCAGTATGCTTTTCATTGCCATTTGATAATCTTGTCTTTTGCTCACGATTGTCATTAATGGAGTTAATATCCATTTTTCTTTTAGGAGATCGCTCTTCCAAAGGCTCATTACCAACTTCCACTGTTTTTATTCTTTCATCGGGATGTGATTTGATCAGAGGCTTTTCATCTGTTTTGGGCACTGTAAAATAAAAAGTACTCCCTTTTCCCACTTCTGACTCTACCCATATCTTACCCCCATGCAGTTCTACCAGGCTTATAGTAATGGCTAAGCCAAGTCCGGTGCCGCCATATTCTCTTTCGATCGAAGCATCTGCCTGCTCAAAAGACAAGAAAATATCTTCCTGTTTATCCTTTGGAATGCCAATTCCATTATCTGATATGGCGATTTGAACCATTCCATTGATTATTTCAGCGTCTATTGATACTTCACCCCCTTCTA
>PDZT01000420.1 GCA_002753105.1 Deltaproteobacteria bacterium YD0425bin50
GAATTTGATGGTATAGCAACGATGAATGAAGGGTACATCCGGTCTGAAATAATGATTGATGGTATTTCCAGAAAAGAACGTAAAATTCTAACTGATCAACATGGATATATGGAATTCAATTTTTCTGTACATGTACCCAATGACAACAACTACAGTGTTTATGCTTTAGCAATTTACACACCTCCACCTGAAATCCCTGATGGGCAAATACTCTTTATATTTAAAACGGGCAATTCTGCTAATCCATTCTATATATATACGGGTGGGGATTTGCCTGTTTATGCAGTTGCGGAAGCAGGAAGTAGAAGTGCAGTAAATTTCTATGAAGGTTTAATAAAAGGAGTCCCCGGAACATTTGATTTTTATATAGGGTATTGTCCGATAGAAGAATCTTGGGAAAAAGAGTTGATGTTTAACCCTCAGCCGTTTAGTGTAGAGATTAAGTAATTTGTATAGGATCACAGAATGCATATGCGCCTAAAACAACACTTTCATGAACTCCCGATTCGAAAAAAACTGCAAATGATCATATTGCTTTCAAGCAGTCTTGTGTTAATCTTAACGTCGATTGCATTTGTTATTCTGGATATGATCATTTTTCACATGAATTTGATTGATGAAATATCAAGTATAGCGCGATTTGTGGGCAATCATAACATTGCAGCATTAGACTTTGAAGATCGACGAGCTGCAAATCAAAGTCTCGCTATTTTTGTGTATATGCCCTATGTCAAGTATGCTTATATCTACGACCACAATCAAAAAATTTTTGCTGAATACCACAGACAGGATTTAAAACCACTTACCCCATACCCTGCTCCTAATAAAAATGGATTTTCATTTACCCAAGATGGGCTAATTGTATTCCAAAGTATTCAGTCATACAATACCTTAATCGGTATCGTCATGATTCAGGTAGGGTTTGAACATCTTTTTCCATGGTTAGTCGGTTACATTTGTATTGTTGGAATCATTATGTTTTTGGCATTTGCAATAACCAAATTGATTGCTAGCTATTTTGCACAACGAATATCAGAACCTATTTTGCAATTAACTGATACTGCTCGAAGTATTTCCAAATTGAAAGATTATTCTATTCGTGCTTGCAATTTATGCAGTAATGATGAAACAGCAATATTGATTAATGGATTTAATACAATGCTTGGAGAAATCCAGAAAAGAGATAAAGAGTTGGCTGACTATAGAGAACATCTTGAAGCCCAAGTTGCTGAACGCACTGATGAACTCGCATCTTCAAGAGACCTGCTTCAACTGATTATGGACACCTTGCCAGCACCAATTTACTATAAAGATTTACATCAGCGCTTTATGGGATGTAATAAAGCGTTTCAACGATGGACAGGTATGTCGATTATGGATATTGAAGGAAAAACTTCTTTTGATGTCTGGCCATTAGAATATGCAGAACTATTTCATAAAATTGAATGCAGCCTGTTTAAGGATAAATCATTTGTTGAATATGAAACCCAAATTCCCAAAAAAGATGGAACATGGGTTAATGTGATAATTTATTACACGGCATTTAATTTAAAAACCAATTGTCCTTTACGGGGAATTGTTGGTGCTATTTTAGATATGTCAGAAGTAAAACGCGTTCAGGAACAACTCCGTCATGCAAAAGAAGATGCTGAAGCAGCCAATCGTGCAAAAAGTGAATTTCTTGCGAATATGAGTCATGAAATTCGAACGCCCTTAAATGCAGTTCTTGGATTTTCCGAACTCCTTGGCTCGCTTTTAACGAATCCTAAAGAAAAACGTTACATTGAAGCGATTCAAAGCAGCGGTAAAAATCTTCTGATGCTTATTAATGATATTCTGGATTTGTCAAAAATTGAAGCTGGAAAACTGGAATTAAACCATGAACCGATTCGTATTCGAAACATTATTTCTGATATTCCTCAAGTATTTTCATTGAAATTAGAGGAAAAAAAATTGCATTTTATTTTAGAAATGGATGATACTTTACCGCACACACTGATTGCAGATGAAATCCGATTGCGACAGGTTTTGATAAACCTTGTAGGCAATGCTGTAAAATTTACGCATACTGGACATATCCGTTTAGCTGTTAAAAAATGCAAGGAAGTTCCAGAAAACAAAACCATTGATATCATGATCACAGTTGAAGATACAGGCATTGGTATTGATCCAACTGCTTTAAACTATATATTTGACGCATTTCGCCAACAAGACGGTCAAAGCACCAAAAAATATGGTGGTACTGGTCTTGGCTTGTCGATTACCAAACGATTAATCGAAATGATGAACGGTAAAATATATGTAGAAAGTCAGTTGAATGTAGGAAGCCGATTTGACATCTATATTCCGGCAATTTCATACACAGACATACCCAATGAAACGGTATTAAAAGAAGAGGTTATCATTGAAAAAAATATGATATTTGAACCCGCAACAATTCTTGTGGTGGATGATATTGACCATAACCGCCAATTGATTAAAGAGTATTTACAAAACATGCCAATTCAGGTAATCGAAGCTGCAGAAGGTGAACAGGCCATTTTTTTAACCAAAAATCACAAACCCAATTTAATCCTGATGGATATTCGTATGCCGGGTATGGATGGATATGCAACGACTCGTATGATTAAAAATGATATTGAGCTGAACCCTATCCCCATTATTGCTCTTACGGCATCTGCAATGACACACGATAAAGAACAGATACTTCAGATGGGTTTTGATGGATTTTTAAGTAAACCTTTAAAACGCATAGAATTTCTTAAAGAACTATCGAATTATCTAAAGCATTCACTCCAGAGTCATGAATCCCAAGCCGATGCAGCATCTCGGGTAGCCAATACAAGTCAAACCGAATCTCACCATTCAGAATACAATATATCTGAACGTCTTTTGCTTAGTGATCGTCTTGAACATGAATGCTTAAACCAGTGGCAGGAAGCAAAAGAATCTGGTTTTTTTGATCAAATTGCATCTTTTGCGCAAGTACTGAAAGAACTTGGACAACATTACCATGAGTCGGTATTAGTGGATTACGGTGAAACCCTATTCTTTCATGCTAATCAATTTGATATCAAACAGATGAACATTCAATTGAACAATTTCCCTAAACTCATTCAAACCTTAAAACCATCTGATGACTATTTGGAGTCCAGACATGAATACCCAACAGCCATTGAACCATAATATATTAATTGTTGATGATGTTCCAGAAAATATTCAAGTGCTTGCAAGTACGCTTAAAAAAGAAGGGAATTATCATCTGGCATTTGCTCAAAATGGAAAAATTGCGTTAAGCCTTGTCAAAAAAAATCCATTTGACTTGATTCTGCTCGATATCATGATGCCTGAAATGGATGGGTTTGAAGTGTGTAAACTCCTAAAAAATGATCCGTTAACTTGCGGCATCCCAATTATTTTTCTCACGGCAAAGACAGAACAGGAAAGCATTGTTCAAGGGTTTGAATTGGGCGCAATGGATTATGTAACCAAGCCTTTTAATACTGCCGAACTCTTAGCAAGAGTAAAAACTCATTTGAGTTTAAAAGACACACAAGATGCTCTCAAACGTTCTGAACAATCCTTACGAGAAGCCAATGCAGCAAAAGACAAATTTTTTTCAATCATTGCTCATGATTTAAAAAATCCATTTAGTACTCTGCTCAATTCTTCAAAAATGCTGTTAACCTATTTTGACACGTATAATGATGATAAAAAGA
>PDZT01000421.1 GCA_002753105.1 Deltaproteobacteria bacterium YD0425bin50
GAAGTTGGCTTTACTGATTTAATGCAAAAAATGATAAAGAACTCTCTCGTTAGTGATCTAAAAATTATTCTTATGACTCCATTTGGTCGAGGGTTAGAAGACAAAAAAGAAATTGATACTGGAGTAAACATTTTTCTAATTAAGCCTATCATGCCATATATTTTATATAATACCATTTTAGATATTTTTGGACACTTATCAGCTAAAGAAACAAGAGTTGAGGATTCGATAACAGGCCAACATAAGTTTATTGAGAAAATTAAAGGTGCAACAATTTTATTAGTCGAAGATAATTCCATCAATCAGCAGGTAGCCTTTGAAATACTTCACTATGCGGGAATTACTGTAGATATAGTCGAAAATGGTAACGCAGCGATTCAAAAACTTAAAGAAAAACCTGTTTATGATGCTATTCTTATGGATGTGCAGATGCCAGAAATGGATGGCTATACAACGACTCAAGCTATACGCAGTTATCAACAGTTTAATACGTTACCCATTATTGCTATGACAGCACATGCTTTAGAGGGAGAAAAAGAAAAATGCTTAAAAGCTGGTATGAATGATTATTTAACAAAGCCTATAGAAATAGACAAATTGTACGCCACCTTGTCTAATTGGATAAAACCTGTAAAACAAGAAATAGATAGGGGTATTCCACAAGTAATTACAGTGAATGAGGATTGGGAAGAAATGCCAAACACTCTTCCCGGTATTGAAGTAAGCGATGCTTTAAAACGACTAGTTGGCAATAAACGATTGTTTAAAAAACTTTTAATCGATTTTTCTAAAGATTATGCTGATATAAAAAACCAAATTGAACAACTACTTAAAAATGAAAATATTAAACCTGCCATTAATTTAGCTCATACGGTCAAAGGAATAGCAGCTAATCTATCAGCTAAAGCTTTACAAAAAGCTGCTCACGAATTAGAGACAGCAATGAGAAGCATAAATTCAAAAAATAGGGCTGATTTTACTCATCTTCTAAATCAGCTAGAAATAGCATTAAATACAGTTCTTCAATCAGCAACGATTCTCAATGGCAAAGAAAAATGTAAACCTTCTAACATTGAGTTAAATAATGATAATCAGGTAAAAACGGATGAACTTATGCCAATGCTTATAAAACTTGATACACTTCTCAAAGCAAATGATATGGATAGTGAATCCTATTTTAATAGAATTAAAAAATATCTTTGTGTAAAAAAATTCTCTGAGGAAGTCGTAATTCTTGAAGACTCTATAACGAATCTCAACTTTCTTGTTGCTCAGCAATACATACAAAAGATCGTTGAAAAAATAGAAAACTGCGACGAAAAATGAATCAAGAGTTCAAAGGGCATAGAACATAACCATGATGTGGCCAAACAGAATTACAATCAATACTATAGAATATAATCGAGAAGAGTTGGCTAAGGTTTGCCATTCCAAAATTCATGATCTTCACTGTGAAGAATGGGAAAGAAAAATATACGCATTTCTTGATGAATTGAATAATGATAGTTCAACCGTTGAAGTTCATTCATCAGGTTCAACAGGTTCTCCAAAAGCCTTTACGGTTTTAAAATCACAAATGATAAGTTCAGCGCAGATGACAGGCAAGTATTTTCAGTTAAGCTCAGGAAAAACTGCTTTATTATGTTTACCTGTAGATTATATTGCTGGAAAGATGATGATAGTGCGAGCATGGGTGCTGGGACTGAATTTGATTACTATAAAACCCGGTTCAGACCCTTTAGCATGTATCAACCTTATTGATTTCGCAGCACTGGTACCTTTACAGCTTCAAACCCTAGTTGATGTGTATGGAAAAGCAGGTATGGAACGCTTTCAAACCATTATTGTAGGCGGATCAGACATCAATCCTGTATTGATTTCTAAAGTTCAGTTTGTATCAACAGAAGTTGTGGCAACCTATGGGATGACTGAAACCTTAAGCCATGTTGCATTAAGGCATTTGAATGGAAATAAGGTTTCGGAATATTATCAAACGCTTGACGGGGTTTCCATTGATCTGGATGAACGCGAATGTCTTGTTGTTTATGCTCCTCATGTAAACCCAAATAGACTTATCACAAATGATATTGTAAAGATTCATGAACAGGATAAGTTTACTTGGCTCGGTAGATGCGATAATGTGATTAATTCAGGCGGAATAAAAGTGATTCCTGAACAACTTGAAAGTAAATTAAAAGAACTTTTTTTGGATAACCGTTTCTTTATTTCAAGTATTCCTCATAACATTTTAGGTCAACAGATTATTCTTGTGATAGAAAGTGTTAAACCTGATGCTGATCAATTGGTTACTTTAAAATCAAGTATCAAAAAGCTTCTTAATCGTTATGAAATACCCAAGTACATTTATTTTGTTAGAGCATTTCAAGAAACCTTTAGTGGAAAAATTCAGAGACAACTATATAACGCAACAATCGAAAATTTTTAGCGCAGTTAGAATAACATTCATTCATTGAGTAATTGAAACATGAAAAAGAAACATAAATCATCTCAGGTACAATTCAAACCTATACTACTGTCAATTTCCCTCTCCTTATGTATGCTTTTATGGGCGTTATATCTCATAGATCATCTGCATATATCCCTTTTTATGAAAAAACTTGGCTGGCCATTAATTCGACTTATGTTTGTTATTGGGATCGCATTGATTATAGGTCAACTTCTTGAAGTAACGGGATGGATAAGCAAACTTGCAAAAATCGCAGGGCCTTTATTTCGGTTTAGTAATTTAGGAATGTATTGCAGCGCCACATTCAGTGCAGCATTTGTATCTGGTGTTTCATCCAATACCATGCTATATCAGTATTATACAGATAAAAAGATATCACGAACACAGTTGATCTTATGCAATCTTGTGAATCAGTTTCCAGTGTATATTCTTCACGTATCCACAACCCTGTTTATGATTATTCCATTAACGGGAATTGCTGGTGTAATTTATATAGGAATAACCTTTATTGCTGCATTGGCAAGAACAGGCCTGTTGCTATTATACGGCCATTGGTATCTCAACAAAATACAAGATTCAGAAACAATGCAGTACCATATTTCACAGCCATCATCTAAGCCTACTTTACACTCAATGATACTTGAAATAAAAACGCAATTTCCTATTCGTATGACAAACATGATGGTGTATGTTATTCCAATCTATGTTATTGTATTTATTTTTAATGAAATGGATATGTTTTTATGGTTAAATACATGGTTAATGACCTATATTTCAAATAAATTTATTCCTGTTGAATCGTTGTCTATTGTGGTGTTAAGTTTTGCATCAGAATTTACTTCAGGTTTTGCAGCAGCAGGTGCAATGCGTCATGCTGGGATATTGACCATAAAGCAAACCGTCCTTGCTCTCGTTATCGGTAATATTATTGCCTTTCCAATTCGTACCTTACGTCATCAATTGCCAAGATATCTGGGCATATTTACTCCAAAAATTGGAACGCAGCTTTTACTACTGGGTCAATTTTTTCGCATACTGAGTATCATAATGATTACTCTGCTTTACTTGGCAATACCGGAGTTTTAATTTGAGTGTGGCCTTTTTTAGTGAAATAGTTGATTTGCGTTCTAGTCGCACGTGAGCGATCGTTCCCACGCTCCAGCGTGGGAACGCATCAAGGGACGCTCCAGCGTCCCAAATACAGATTTTCAGATAAATAATTGCAAAGATGAACGATTG
>PDZT01000422.1 GCA_002753105.1 Deltaproteobacteria bacterium YD0425bin50
TATGTTGATTATGCCAGACGTCAACGGTGTTGGGCTGCTCAAGGAGGCTTGCAACGCGATCTGGATTACTGGAAAAAACAGCTTACTGGAGCGCCAGCGCTGCTTGAACTGCCTACCGACCGACCACGTCCACCGATTCAGCGTTTCAACGGAAATACGATGACCTTCACCATTCCAGCAGACTTGACACAATCGCTGAAACGAATTGCAGAAAGCGCAAATGCCTCGTTATATATGGTTCTGCTTTCAGCGTTTGGTGTGCTTCTAATGCGTTATTCGGGTCAAAAAGATGTGCTGATTGGCTCACCATCTGCGAACCGAACTACCAAAGAAGTTGAGGGATTAATTGGTTTTTTTGTGAATACTCTGGTGATGAGGCTTGCAGTAAATCCAGACATGAGCTTTACAGACTTAATCTCACAAGTCCGTTTAACTGCTCTGGATGCTTATACGCATCAGGAAGTACCGTTTGAAAAACTCGTTGAAGAGCTTAGACCAGAGCGTAATTTAAGCTATTCACCGTTATTTCAGGTCATGTTATCCATGCAGACAGCCCCTGCTTCTGCACCGGAATTGAATGGACTTAACGTTAGCGTAATTGATCAGCCTACACATATTTCCAAGTATGATCTTACGTTATCTATAACAGAGACAATTGGCCAGAATGCTCAAAAAACACCTATTTTGTTCTCAAGTTTTGAGTACAATACAGACTTGTTTAATCAGGATACCATCGAGCGTATGATAGGCCATTTAATGAACCTGTTGAAAGGAATCGTGTCAAATGTCAATTCTACGCTTGTTCAACTACCTCTATTAACAGACTCAGAATACCATAATCTGGTTTATGAATTCAATAATACAATTCAACCGTTTGCAGAATCCAAAACCATTCATGCCCTGTTTGAAGAACAAGTTGAACGAACACCTAATGCGATTGCATTGCAGCTTGGAAGGGATGCAAATACGTTGTTAACGTATGCTCAAGTAAACTGTCGCGCGAATCAGTTAGCACACTGTTTACGTGAAATTGGTGTAAGCACTGAAACAATGGTGGCGATTGCCATTGAGCGTTCTTTTGAGATGATCATAGGATTGCTTGCGATTCTCAAGGCTGGAGGAACATATGTTCCGCTTGATCAAACGTATCCTAAAGAGCGAATTGCCTATATTCTTGCAGATGCAGGCGTGAAAGTGCTGCTTACACAATCAACTCTTGTTGCGAATTTGCCAGACTATCAAGGCCAAACAATTTGTATTGATATGGAACACCAAAAGCTCAACAATTATCCTGAAACAAATATTCATTCCCTCGCAAATTTAGTTGCAAAAGCTGAAAACTTAGCATACATAATCTATACATCAGGCTCAACTGGCAATCCTAAAGGCGTTATGATACCGCACGGTGCTGTGGTCAACTTTTTAAACTCAATGGCTAAGTCTCCGGGTATTCATTCTAATGATCGCTTACTGGCTGTTACAACTATCTGTTTTGATATTGCTGTACTTGAAATGTATTTACCTTTAACTGTTGGAGCGCGGGTTGTAATTGCAAGTGAAGCTATGACTCGTGATGCTGATATGCTGAGTAAAACGTTATCTGAACAGGCCATTACAGTAATGCAAGCTACTCCAGCAACGTGGCGTCTGTTGCTATCTAATGGATGGCAGGGAACGCAACATCTTAAAATACTCTGTGGCGGTGAGGCTTTGCCTAGCTCCTTGGCTTCTGAATTGTTGAACAAATCGGAAAGTGTGTGGAATGTTTATGGCCCAACTGAAACAACAGTATGGTCAACCTTGCATCAGGTAACAAATGCCACAGGTGAAAAGGCACAGCCAATTGGCCGGCCTCTTGACAATACAAGTTTATATATTTTAGATGAGGCAATGAATCCAGTACCATTAGGTGTGGCTGGAGAGCTTTTTATTGGTGGAACGGGGCTTGCCAGAGGTTATTTCAATCGTCCTGAACTGACGGCTGAAAAATTTGTTACTGATCCGTTTACATCCTCATCTAAGCAATCGTTTACACAATTTATTTCAGATGAGTTGCCGAAGATGTATCGAACTGGTGATCTTGCTCGATATCGATCTGACGGAGTTGTTGAATATCTCGGACGAGTTGATCATCAGATAAAATTTCGTGGTTTTCGGATTGAGCTTGGTGAAATTGAACATGCGCTGACATGTATCGAAGGAATCGAAGTGGGAGCGGTAATAGCTGAGAAAGATACGGATCAAAGTATCAAAAGATTAGTCGCTTTTTATGTTCCAAAATCAAAAAATAATGGTGATGCATCAGGTACAAAATTGATGCATAGTGAATTGCGCAGTGCCCTACAGAAAAGCTTACCAGATTACATGCTGCCGTCTCTTTTTGTTGAGATTGACAAAATGCCACTTACACCCAATGGCAAGATTGACCGACGTGCTCTAACCGTTCCCAATACAATGGATAGATCATTCGGGCAAGAAGGCGCAAGGCCTAATTTTATAGGCGGCCGTGATACTATGGAAGTGCAGTTAAGTCGTATTTGGGAAGAAGTGCTTGACATCAACCCCATTGGAATACGAGATAATTTCTTTGAACTCGGTGGACATTCATTGGTAGCAGTACGTCTGATGGCTCAGGTAAAACGTTGTTTTAATAAACATCTTCCGTTATCCGCTTTATTTCAGGGCGCAACAGTTGAGGCTATGGCCAAACTGCTGCGTGAGGATAAAAATCAACACTTCTTTGCATCGTTGGTGCCTATTCAAACCAAGGGTAGTCGGACACCTTTCTTCTGTATTCCGGGTGCAGGCGGTAATGTGGTTTATTTGCATCATTTGGCTCGTGAACTGAATGCATTGAGTAAAGAAGCTGACTTAATACCTTTTTATGGATTGCAGCCGCCGGGTCTTGATGGTATGACGACGCCGTATAATAATGTCGAGAACCTTGCCGCTCATTATATTCAGGTTATCAGGGAAGTTCAACCGCATGGCCCTTATTTTATTGGAGGCCATTCTTTTGGAGGACTTGTTGCCTTTGAAATGACGAGACAGTTACAGAAAACCGGCGAGATTGTTGCGAATCTTGTACTGTTAGACACACCTGCACCGCGTTTTTTTGAACCCACTGGACGAGACTGGGATGAAGCGCGTTGGCTTACGCAGGTAGCGAATATTGCCGGACATCAATACGGCACAAACCTGAATATAAACTATGAACTGCTGCAACCTTTACCTACAGAAAAGCAGCTTGAATTGGTGCATGAACGATTAAGAATGCATGATATATTACCGCCTGATGCTGAACTGGTTCATTTTAGAGGTTTTATAGAAGTATATAAAGCTAATTTAAAAGCACTGTATCACTTTACTGAACCCGCCAAGCCCACACAATTTATACTATTGCGGTCAAAAGATGAACAACCCGAAGGTATTGCAAGTCCGCTTATGCGGGTAGTGCGTGCACTGCCTGATCTTGGCTGGGGTGAATGTGTGTTTCAGCCTATAAAAGTCATCGAATCCCCCGGTGATCATTTGACCATGTTGAGGCCTCCGTATGTTAGCAATCTGGCAGCGGAACTTAAAAACCATTTATATGAACTATAAGTTTTTTTAACGGTATAGTCTCGCAAATTACAAAGTGAGACATATTATAATTAACAAAAAAAAGGAGAGTAAAATGAAAAAAATGAGTAGTAAACGAGTAA
>PDZT01000423.1 GCA_002753105.1 Deltaproteobacteria bacterium YD0425bin50
TTTCAAGCGCTTATGGTTTTGGCGGTGAAGAAAGTGCTGGTGCTTCATTTTTACGCAAAGATGGAACGGTGTGGACAACTGATAAAGATGGTATTATTATGAATTTACTTGCGGCTGAAATTACAGCAAAAACCGGAAGAGACCCTGGTATTCATTACAAACACCTGACTCAGCAATTCGGTGACCCAATCTATGAGCGGATTGATGCACCTGCAAATGCTAAACAAAAAGCACTGCTTCAAAAATTATCTCCTGATCAAATTCAAAGCGGGGTATTGGCCGGCGATCCTATTATTGCAAAAATAACCAACGCACAAGGCAATAATGCTTCAATTGGCGGATTAAAGGTGATTACAGAAAATGGCTGGTTTGCAGCAAGGCCATCTGGAACTGAAGATGTTTATAAAATTTATACAGAAAGTTTTAAAGACAAATCGCATCTCACTCGAATTCAAGAAGAGGCAAAACAAATTATAAATGCTGTTTTTGAAGCTGAATCTACAAGTTAATTATACGATTTCATAATCATTTGCTATTGATTCCCATGAGTATTTAGTACTGATGGGGATCAACTTACGCTTCAAAAAATAGTGTTAAATTAATTAAGGACAGTGACTAATGAAAAAGTCTGTTCTCAAAAAAGACAAAAAATATACATTTTCTGATTATTTTGAACTGAACAATCCGACAAAAGAAATACTGGAAGAATTTGGCTATAAGTATCTTTTTCTGGAATTGAACTTGCCTGAAACAAAAATAAAAATAAACTCTATTGAAAAACTCAGAGATATTTACGTTAGAAAATTGCCTTTAATTTCTTTAAATTCAGAAATTGCCAAACGGGAATTCTATATTTCTCCTTTATTGCTAGAAATATTGGATTATCTGAATGCAGAAATCAACGTCGAATATCCGTTGGATGCAGGAGAAAATCTCAGTGGAACAGTGGATTATCTTATAAAATACTTGGGAAATATTGTTATTATTGAAGCGAAAAAAGGAGATTTGGAAAAAGGGTTCAACCAGCTTGCGATAGAATTGATAGCAATGGACAAATGTGAAGAAACTGCGCAGAAGATATTATACGGCGCAATTACACTGGGTGATATATGGAGATTTGGAATGCTTCAGAGAGAAGAAAAATTGTTAAAAAAAGATATGAATGCCTACATTATTCCCTCCGATTTGGAAAGATTACTCTCCATATTACTTGGAATACTAGAAATAGAAACCTAAAACCTATTTAAAAAACGCTGCATGTAACATGATTAATCCAACCAGAATAAAAACCACAGACATAAACAATTTGAGCTTTACAGAATCCAGTTTATTTGAAATCCATGGACCAATTTGGCCACCAACAAGAACCCCCGGAATGGTAAACATCAGAATAGTGTAATCCACAGGTGTTAAAAACAGATAACATACGGCAGAAACGCTAACCGTAATAAAGATAGTAAATACACATGTAGCAACAGTTTTACGGATGGGCACATGTTCAAGCACATTCATCCATGGAACCAAGAGATTGCCCATGCCTGTCGAAGTCATGCCAACCATACATCCACCTAATGCAGAAAGAAACAGGCCGCACCACATTCTAAGCTTTTTATTGGGCGTAGAATCTTCTGTGTTTTCCCTTTCTCTACCTGCTGTTAAACATAAAACAATCCCTGAAAAAACTACCCATCCACCAAATATTGCATTTAAAATATTATGATTCACCTGATTCGAAACTAACACACCAATAATGGCCGCAGGAATAGCAGTAATCAACAGCTTTGAAGACATGCGATAATCGATCATATTTTGGCGTTGATATCCATACACACCGCTTGCGAAACCAAATAGCTGGGTAATTAAGGCAGTCCCAAAAGCGGTTGGTGGAGGCAATTGTAGTATTAAAATATATATTGGTGAGAAAAAAACAGGTCCTCCCACACCTACGGTCATTGCAAAAGAAGCAATGACAATAGCCGTTGGGAATAACCACCAATAAGATAAATCCATTATTTCCTCCAGTTATCGTACCACAAATGGTTTATGGTCTTGCATGCAAATGAGTTGGCATACATTTCTTCCAGACAACAATGCAGGGGGTAATCCGCCTCCCGGTTCAACCCATTGTCCAATCATGTAAAAATTTTTAAGTCGGGGAAGTTCCTTAGACATGGTTTTAAAACCAATCTGAGGCGTCCAAACCCAACCCTCATAACTTCCTTTATAATTATTGGTATATCGAATTACAGTAGCAGGTGTGGATACATCAATCATTTCGACTTGAGAACGAATATTGCCGTAGCGTTTGTCTAAAACATCGATAATGTCATTCGCAATACGATCCTTTTCTTTTTTATAAGTGTCAGGGTCTTGCTGGCGAAGTTGATTCCAGTAGTCATGGTTGTAAGTGGTGAACATGAGCGTAATTAGAGTCGATCCTTTGTCAGCAAGTGTCGGATCAAAATTAAATATGCGAAGGCTAATGTCTTCAACTGATGTCATGGGATCAATCACTATAGGGCTATTCAATGCCATCGAAGCCATGTGGGGTTCCTGATCAAAGGTACGTTGGATACCTAAAGATACTTGAATGTAAGATGAAAACATTGGGTATGTACTGTAATAATTTTTAATCTGGTCAGTATGATATATTTCAGAAAGCATTTCAAAAAGCGTATAATGGCCATCTGCTGCTGAAATAATAATATCTCCTGAATAGGATTGTTCATTATCAAGCAGAATACCTGTTGCTTTATCTTTGATCGTTGTGAATTTTTCTGTGATAATTTTGATGACCTTCGATTTATAGTGGATTTTTCCTCCTAATTCCAAATATCGCTTTTCAAATAGTCGGGAAAAAGCCAATGAACCTCCAATAGGATATCCAGCAGTTTTTTTATCAAACCAGACCATCATTAAGATGATAAACAGCATATTCATATCAGGCCAAAACATGCCGCGAATCGCTTTTCTTAATAATGGTGTCTGGAAATTGTTTGCATATTCAGATGCAGAAATACGAATCCATTTGTTGAGTTCTCCATAATAAGGAATTAAATCCCAAAAGAAGCGTATAAAATCTAAAAACGTATAGGTTTCAGGGGCCTTAGAAACGGGTAGTTTAAATGTTCGCAATTTTCGAATCGCTTTGGTCATGGATAGAATCATCTTTTTATCTTGCTTGGCTTTTTCTAATAATTCCTTCTCCAAGCGATCCACATCAGAAAAAAAACGGATTACATTTCCAGTCCTGTCTTCAAATTGCATAGACACATCGTGGTTTATAAACTGGATACTTTTCATATCGATAAGCTCATTCCACAGTGAATAAAATTCATCAGAAGGACTAGACCCCATAAGCCAATGAATACATCCATCAATCGTATATCCTTTTCGTTTCCATGAGGTACATAAGCCGCCGGGCTGATTGTGAAGTTCAACTATCTCTGTGTCATATCCATTCATTTGTAAGTAACAGCCAGCAGATAACCCCGCAATGCCTGCACCAATAATCATCACTTTTTTTCTCATGGTTCGCTCCTTATTATATTTAGTCATATTAAGATAAGATATAATGAACCATCTATAATAGCTATTCAAAATAAGTTCAATAGTTCAATTATTTTTTCAATGGACATTTCATGATCTATATTTACAGATAATGAATACACAAATTGATCTTTAATGATGTTATTTT
>PDZT01000063.1 GCA_002753105.1 Deltaproteobacteria bacterium YD0425bin50
TGCACCTGGTTGGGATGGATGGATAATTTCTATTGCTTTGTCAATTTCAAGCGTATTTCTAGGGTAAGTTGCCTTGCTCCAAATTTGGAGTCCTCTTTTTTGAAGAGCCTTTTGAACACCATCAAAACCTGCCTGGCCATAAGCATCATCTTGATAAAATACTGAAATGCGTTTAATATCTTTTTCATTAATAAGCCGATCAACCATAGCATCAGTTTCTTGGTAATAGCTACCCCGAATATTAAATATGTATCTATTTATTGGAGTTCTTAAAAATTCAGCTCCCGAAAATGGAGCGAAAAAAGGAATTTTGTTTTCTTCCGCGATAGGAACGGCAACCTTGGATGTAGGAGTACCAACATAGCCAAACAATAAAAAAACGTTGTCATTTTTTATCAGTTTTTGGGTTTGTTGAATGCATGTATCGGGTTCGTAACTATCGTTATATGAAATCAATTTAATATTTTTTCCATGAATTCCTCCTTGATTATTTATATGTGAAAAATATAACATTGCGCCATCTCGCATGTTAATTCCTAATTCTTTGGCCTGACCTTCTAAAGCACAAGATTGTCCTAATAAAATTGAATCGTTTGCGCAAATTGGCATGGCTTTACAAATGAGTAATAAAACGCACAAGATAGCATAAAAAAACGATTGAATACTGATTAGCAGTAAATGGTTTTTTTTCAAGAATAACTCCGAATTTTATTTTTTTTTAAGGATAACTATTACTTTATGTCAAAAAAGTTTAGCTTGATATCTGATCTTTGTCAAGTCATATCATGTGATAGTAAGTGTCATTTTGCCTAACGCTAACTATAACTAACTTGTTATTACATACGAGGATAAATGCTGTCATTTAATGACTTGCAAGCCTTGTTGAAAGAAAGAAAAAATCCAATTTTAATACAATTCAATCAATGGAGAAATATTTATAAATACATAGGGAATCGCATTAAATTTGGATATTAATTTTTTTGAGATAACACCTTAAATAAATGGAATAAAAAATATAAAAAATAGGAATTGAAAAAATAAAAATAATGGGTTATGGTAACGAAGGTTGGTTTTATTAAGCTAAGAGTAACGCATGGTTTATAATCAATATAATTGATTATCTTACCATTTTTTTGTTTGCATTAAAAAAATCTTGTTGTTTCACTTGAGAGAATAAGCTATAGGGATTATATATCTCTTTTCAATATTTTCATATCAAATCGTTAAGTTCGGCGAATAGCCTCAAATTCAATTTTGACATATTACGAATGAGGTGGATGTAATGGAATTTGCTTTAGATTTTACTAAAAAGCAGTTGGAATCAATTGAGAGCATACTTGAAGACGAATTGATTGATATTGGCGTTCAATGTGTTGTGTTGATTGATTTGGCAGGTAATGTTATTGTGAATCTTGACAATGGAGAAAGTGATCATGATGTGTATTCGCTAGCGGCATTAGCGGCAGCAAATTTTGGTGCTGTAAATGCGATGGCTAATATTATTGGGGAGCAGGAGTTTTCCTTGTTATTTCATAAAGGTGATAAAGACAGTATTCATTTTAGTAAAGTTGGTGATGATTTGTTGTTATTGACCATTTTTGGTAAAGAAGTATCGTTGGGTTTTCTTCGATTAAAAATTGCAGAGGCAATTAAGAACATTCAGGCGACGCTTTAATAATCAATTTTTTTAATTGGGCAAATTCACTAGCACTATTTTATGATAACCTAAAAAAATCGTGAGGTACATGATTTGGCTCTTATCAATCCCAAAAAAAAAGAGGTTCAGGTTAAAATTGTTTATTATGGCCCTGGAAGAGGGGGTAAAACAACTAATTTAGAATATATTAATAAAAAATTCAAATCCCGGATCAAAAGCGAGATGGTCACGGTAAAAACGTATAATGATCGAACGCTTTTTTTTGATTTTTTACCTTTTGATATCGGTGTTATAAAAGGCCACACGATTAAGGTTCAGTTTTATACCGTTCCTGGTCAGGTAAAGTATAATGCTACAAGAAAATTGGTATTAAGAGGAGTTGATGGGATTGTGTTTGTTGCTGATTCAATGGAATTACGAAGAGAAATGAATATTCGT
The DNA here is from genome assembly GCA_002753105.1 of Deltaproteobacteria bacterium YD0425bin50. GTDB lineage: Bacteria > Desulfobacterota > Desulfobacteria > Desulfobacterales > YD0425bin50 > YD0425bin50. Next base: position 2,096 of record PDZT01000063.1, read on the forward strand.
TCTTTGCAAAATCTGGAAGAGAATCTTGGTTCAATGAATAAAAATTTGAATAAGATTCCTTTAGTATTGCAATACAATAAACGAGATTTAGCAAAAGAAGGAATTCCTTTGTTATCCATTGAAACAATGGAGGAAGATTTGAATAAAACCCTAAATGCGCCTTCCTTTCCAGCAAGTGCGGTTGTGGGTGATAATGTTGCTGAAACAATGAAAAAAATAATTTCATTAACGGTGTCATCATTAAAAAAGAAATTGGATGTAGGGGAGGAAAAATAATTGGCTAAGAATGATGAATTTTCTTTGACACAAGAGCTTGATGAGGCTCTGGAAGATTTTTTTAGTGAAGAAGATAGTAAAGCAATGTTGGATAAAAAGACAGCATCAGCAAAGACAAGTACAAAAAAAAATAAAACAGTTGCTAAAGCTGATGATGAAGAGTCCGTGCTCTCGTTAGATCAATCAAGCCAACTCGATGTTTCAGGTGCAAATTTAGAGAAAATAAAAGCGATTGTTTTGCAATTAGAATGGGAAATTACTGATGAAACAATGGAGAGTTTTATTGCTGAAGTTGAAGCATTGACTCAGATTTATAAGGGGGATGACCATGCTTTGCCTTTACTGAAAGTGCTTGATACCTTATCTCGTTATGTTAATAAAAATAAGGTTAAATCTCATCCTGAAGCAATCAAATGTTTAAGGTCTGTTTTTGATGCGCTGGAAAAAATATTTACCACTAAAGGAATGGCTGACAAGCAAAGGAAGTCTATTGTTGATACTGAGCTTGAGAGATATAATTCATTGAAAAATCAACTGACGGAAAAGGCACCTAAGGCAACGTCTAATATTGAAAGGATCGCGAAAGTTAGTGGTACCGTTTCAGCAAAGGAACTTAAACAGTTTTTGGTTGATGAGATTCGAAAAGCAATTCAAGAGGAGTTTCAAAAAATCCGAAAAGAATTATCTAATCATTAATATATTCAAAATAAAGCATTAGCGTGGATTTCATTCAATTATTTTGGATAAAACAAATCCATTAAAAAGATTATAAGATTTTTTTGAATAGATTAATATGGAGGGAATGATTCCTGAAATTAGGGTGTGGAGGCACTTCAATGCATAAATTTTCAAAGGATATCGCTGCATATATTTGTAAGCGATCCGGAAAAGTTGATCTCGGAGAGTTGTCATTAGATACGCAAATGTTAACTGTCCTAATGGAGCTTAATGGACAAAAAATGATTAAAGATATTGGTAAGGATCTCAATATTACTATATCTAATTTAAGAGAAATATTAAATAAATTGTATGCATTGAATTTATTTGAAATTATTCATAAACCATTGCCGATTATTGGTTCTGATTTGTATGATTATCTTAAAGAACAGTTTTCATTAGCCGTTGGCCCTTTATCGGAGACAATTATTGAAGATGAAATACACGACATGGGAGAGCAACTTAATAAAATGCCTATCCATCGATTGTCTCATCTTGTGTTGCTTTTAGCAAGGCAAATTCCTCGAGCCGAGAAACGAATTGCTTTTCAGCATGTTATGATGGGGAAAATTAAGAATATCTATTCAGCGAGTCTATAAAATACGTTCTTTTCTTTTCAAAAAATCCATATTGGTTAAGGAGTTTTTGCAATGTCTGTAATTTGTGAAGAGTGTGGAAAAATTTATCATCTGGATTCAGATGAAGTTGCCAGAAACGATAAAGGAGAGTTGGTTCAATTTGAATGTACTGTATGTGGATTTATGATTACGGTAAAAGATTCGGATAAGGGGGGGAATACAGATGTCGTAAAAGAAAAAGACGACATAAAACAAGAAGTCAAGAAACCCAAAAAGAGTACATCCGATACCGTTGAACGTTCAATCGTCTCTGCACCTGTAAAAGATGTTCGGTATGTGCAAGAATCTCCATCGCAATTTTCTGGAATTGGGCTAAGAGGTAAAATGATACTTTTGTTTTTAGTTGTTCCATTAACGTTGATGGCAGGCGCTGGAATTTTTTCTCAAAAACAGTTGATGGTTCTTGCATCGCATATTACAGATAATAGTTCAAAATTGCTAAAACAACTTGGAGAAGAATCGATCGTTGATAAATGTAGTGCTGTAGCATTGGAGTGTCGTATTTATCTTTCATTAAGGCCTGATTTAACTCAAGAAGACTTTAATTACGATATGGAAATGCGAAAAATCGCTGTTCAAACTATTGGTGTAACAGGTTACACTGCTCTTATTGAAAAACCGGGAACGAATGATGAACCTGATAATTATATAATTTGGGCACATCCTGATTCTGCTTTGGTAGGTTCAAACTTGTTTGTTGCGATGAAGGAGGCATTGGGGCCAAGTTTCCCGCAATTTTCAAAGATGTTTGAAGAAGCAAGAAAAGGGAACACAGTAAGTGGTTATTATACATGGCGAAGTAATGATGGTAAAGTAAGGGATAAATTTGCAGCATTAGCTTCAGTTTCTGATACACCGTATTTGGTTTTAAGTACCACATTTATTGATGAATTTACTGGCAGAGTAGAAGCCATGCAATCAACAGCAAAAAAATTGACTGTCCAAACTCGAAATGTAACTTTTGGAATATTTGTTGGTGCCTTACTTATCATTGGACTGTCAATTTTAATCTATGGTTATAAAATATCAAAAAATATTAAATACCTGACAGACGCAGCAGATCGAATAAGTGTTGGTGAATTAGATTTTGAAATTAAAATTGATTCTAAAGATGAAATTGGAAATTTGGGAGCTGCGATATCTCGTATGCAGGATAGTTTGCGATTATCAATAGAACGGCTTAGAAAGAAAAAATAACTCTTATGTGAGAATTTGTGAGGATTGTGTCATGCTTGTTATTCCAAAAGAAAAGCCTGTTGTCAAAGATTTAAATAGCTACTACTTATACATAGAAAAATTGTTTGAACATTATCATGGCGCTTTAGGAACAGGCTGTGTTCATTTTAAAACGCCTTCTGCTGAGGGGGCTGTTTTTTTTGATGAGGATAATTTGCTTAATGGTTTTTTGCTTGAAAGAAATCAAATTAGCAGCGGGAAAGAGGCTATTAACCGTTTAGTTGAATTGTCTCCAAATAATAATTTTTCAGTTTCGGTATATGAAATAGAACCCGATATGATTTATTATTGGGCAAATTTACCTATGGCAGATGGGATATATAAAGAATTAAGTACTGAATTTACAGATTTAGAAAGTTTAATAAAAAAATTAAAAACTGAAAAATTGACAGGATATCTAACCTTAGATATTAAAAATCAGAAGACATCTGGTGTTATTTTTTTGATGAATGGCTTTATCATTGGAGCGTCTTCTAATCTTGCTGATTGTGAAATCGATTTTTCCAGTGGTTTGCAGGAAAAATTGATTCAGCAAGCTACAACTCATGGTGCCACACTGAATGTTTACAAAATTGCTATTTCAAATTCAGTTGAATTGGAGACAATTTCGTTAAATTCAGGAAATTTGCCAGAAGAAGAAAAGACGAATTTTACCCCGACAGATATGTTAGATCAACATAATATAGTCGAGATGTTGCAACGACTCTTAGTCATTTTTGAAAAAGTTATCCGAGATAATCGTAAAATTAAGATAGATTTTGATACGTTGCTTAAACGTAAATTTATGCAAAAAGTCAGTCAATTTGATTTTTTAGATCCATTTAGTGGTGAATTTCAGTATTCAGGTGGAAAAATTAGTTATTCTGGTGATACGAAATATCCTGATCTAATAAAAGGGGTTTCTATCTGTATTAAGGAATTGGCCAGTGAATATCATATAACAAAATTACTGGAAAATTATTTAAAACCATGGAAAAAGTTATATGCTAGAGAAATTCAAGAAATGGGTATTGTCTTATAATGGGGATTTTGTATGAGAAGAAAAGTATTAATTGTAGATGATGATAAAGCTCTGCTACACTTATTAAGAATGAAATTTGAAAAATTCAATGATCAATTTATCACTCTAACAGCAGAAAATGGTAAAGAAGCAGAAGAATTGTTAAAAAGTCATTCGATATCTTTGGTGGTGACAGATTTACAAATGCCCCATGTCGATGGATTCGCGTTATTAGCCCTGCTGACAAAAAATTATCCAGATATTCCAGTAATTGTCATGACTGCTCATGGTAGAACAAAAACTGAGGCAGTTGTAAAAAGTAAAGGAGCTGCTCGCTATATTGAAAAACCAGTTGTTGTTGAAACATTGGCAAAAGAAATTATAGAGGAATTAAAACGGGAATCTGAGGGTGGAAGTTTACATAACGCTTCCCTAGAAATGTTTATCCAGTTAATTGAGATGGAGCAAAAGACCTGTACAATACGTGTAACTGATAAGAAGTCAGAAAAATTTGGAGTATTGTTTTTTATTGAAGGGGATTTGTATAATGCACGAATCAATGACTTACAGGGCGTTGAGGCTGCTTATGTCGTTTTTTCATGGGATCAGGTTTCTATAGCAATTGAAAATGATTGCCCTTCAATGGAGAAAAAAATTGAAGATGACCTTCAAGGAATTCTCTTAGAGGCCATGCGACTGAAAGACGAAGCTGCAGCCGGCAGCGAAGAAGCTTTTGCTGAAGAAGGCGCTGAACATGCTGAAGCTATTCACGAAAAAGATGAACCCACCGAAATACCGATTGAATTGTTAATTCAAAATAAATTTGAATCTGAATTTGGAGAAAACAATTGGCTAAAAGAAATTAATAAAGATAATTCATGGGACAATTTGATTAACGCTTTTCAAGCATTTGGAAATATATTCGATTCTGGTTTGTTAAAAGCAGCTTATATAAAAAAAGGGCAAGAGAGAGAGACTATACTGATGCCGATTGGTAAAGAAACGGTTGCTATTTCAGTTTATGCCAAATGCGATACTGATCGTTTAATTCAAGAATTAATATCTTGAAAGTTGGTTCTATTGAATGAATATGAAAATCGGTAGCATATTACTATCGTTCATCGGGAAGGAATTATGAAAGAAATATTTGGGGAATTGTTTGAACTTACTGATATTCAAGGTGTTTTATACTATTCATTTGAAGGGAAACTTGAATTTGACGACATGTCACTTATTCCCGAAAAAATAGAAAAAGATTGGGAAAAATTGTTGAATGACAGGTTTGATTTCAAGCCTCTACTTACCTATTTTGAGAATATTCAAGATGTAGAATTTTTTTTTGAAAACCGACGAATATACATTAAAAAAATTTCTACTGGGTTTATTGTGGTTTTACTTGGTAATTTTTTGCCTATAGGTGTTGTTCGTTTGAATTGTGAGTTGATTGCCCCTTCTCTTGAAAATATAAAAAAAAGCAAAGGGTTGGGTTGGTTTTTCAAGAAAAAGCGATAATAATGAAATCATCCTGAGGATTTTCGTATATGACTACACAAGAAATTATGACCGATATTAGTAAAAAAATCACTGAGGCAGAAAAATATTTATCTCAAGGTATGCCGGAAAGTGCATTAGAATTATATGAAGCAATTCTTGAGATTATCCCAGCGAATGATCTGGAAACACAAAGAAGCATTGAAGATAAAATTGCGTATGTCAAAAGCGAGATCGAAAAAAGTGAAAAATATGATACCCAAACCTTTTCATCAAAAGAATTAGAGCTGTTACAGTCTGGTATGACTGGTAAGGAAGGAGCACCAGCGATTCTCGATAGCGCTTCAGCATTTAGAGAATTAGGTATGTTTAAAGAAGCAATCGCTGAATATGAAAAATTATTTAAAGTGAATTACCCACCTGTAAAATTTATTCCAGATATAGCAGAATGCTTATTAGAAATAGAATCCCCATCAAAAACGCTTGAGCGAATTGACCGATTACTTGTTGATAAAAAATTTAGTAAATTGGACAAAATGAAAATCAAGGAAAAAATTGATGAGGCCATGAAGCGCCGTAAAGAAGAACTAGAGTTAAAAAATGCTGAGCGTATTGAAAAGGAAAAAGATTCTACAGCATATAAAGGCCTTAAGCTTGAACGTTCTTATGATTCAAAATATGCATATCTCTTAGAAAATAAAATAGTTACAACAGGTCAATTGCAAAATGCGCTCGCCATATCTAAAAAGACGAACAAAAGTGTTGAAATGGTTTTAATCGAGCAATTAAAAGTTAAACGTGAAGACATTGCACAATCGTTACAATTATTTTATAAATGTCCGTTTAAATTCTTTGAAAAAGATATGCCGATACCTTTCGAGTTAATTTCAAAACAAAAAAAAGAATATTTATTGAAGAATCTATTCGTACCTATGGGTATTAGAGATGGCAAAATTGATTTACTGATTGATAATCCAAAAGATTTAATACGAATCGATCATGCTAAGTTTAGTTTTGGAACTCAGCATTTTGTATTTTCACTAGGTATAAAAGAAGATATTGAAGAGATCATCAATTATTTCTTTAAGGCTCAAAAACCAGCCGTTCATGAAGAAGACTTAATGCCTAGTTGGAGTAAACCAATTAGTCAAGTCACTTTTGAAGACGAAGAAAAAGAAGAAGAAAAGTCACAACAACAGGAAAGACAAGATAGTGAGGAAGAAGAGGTTGATCCTTCTTCAAGAAAAGTTGTCCAGTTTGTCGATGATTTATTTATATCAGCTTATGAAAGAAAAGCATCTGACATTCATATAGAACCATCAGATATTAATAAAAGAACGGGGATTCGTTTTCGTATAGATGGCGTATGCGAAACAATTTTAGAAATTCCAAATTCTGTAGCTACGTCAGTTTTATCGCGTATAAAAATTATGGCAGGATTGGATATCGCAGAAAAACGATTACCTCAGGATGGAAAAATTAAATTTAAAGGCAAGCGTCATAAGGGGAAAATTAAAGAATTTGAATTGCGTTTAGCGACAATACCGACTGCAGGAGGACAGGAAGATGCTGTTTTAAGAATCTTGGCCAAATCTGGAGCGATGTCCATCGATGAAATGGGGATTAATGAACGCAATTTGCGTGTGTTTAAAAAATGTGTTACTCAGCCTTATGGCTTAATTCTCGTGGTAGGGCCAACTGGTTCTGGAAAAACAACCACGCTTCACGCTGCACTCGGATACATCAATAAGCCCGGAATAAAAATATGGACAGCAGAAGATCCGGTTGAAATTACACAAGCGGGATTGCGTCAAGTGGAATGTAAACCGAAAATCGGATTGGATTTCGCTAGAATTATGCGGGCATTTCTTCGAGCCGATCCTGATGTGATTATGATTGGAGAAATGCGGGATGAAGAAACCGCTTCAATTGGTGTTGAAGCTTCACTTACAGGGCACCAGGTCTATTCAACGTTACATACGAATAGCGCACCTGAAACGATTACACGTCTTCTGGATATGGGCTTAAATCCTCTTAATTTTTCAGATGCCTTCTTATGTGTACTTGCGCAAAGACTTGCTCGCAGAATTTGTAAAAACTGTAAACAGGAATTTACACCCACAAAACAGCAATTCGACGATGTAGTAGAGTTGTATGGAAAGCAATCATTTGAATCAACAGGAATCAGTCGGCCGGAAGATATAAAATTATATCAACCTGTGGGTTGTGAAATGTGTTCTAATGGCTATAAAGGACGACTTGGTGTGCATGAATTGATGGAAGGTTCACCAGAAATGAAACGATTAATTAAAAATGCAAGGCCAACTGAGGAACTTTTCGAACTCGCAGCAAAGCAAGGAATGACCACCATCCGACAGGATGGAATTATAAAGGCATTTTCTGGATTAACGGATATCTCTGAAATTAAACGTGTATGTATTAGTTAACTTTCACACGGATTGTATGTTGGCAAATGAGAAATGACGACACAAAAAGTTGAAAAGGTATTTGTTAATACTGAAAATAATGCTACATTTATGTGTCCTGAATGTGGAACAAGCAAAGTTGTTAATGTTGCACAATACATGAAAGTTGAAAGTTCAGTTCGAGTTAAATGCAAATGTAAATGCGGTCATACCTATCCTGTAATCATTGAAAGACGAAAATTTTTTCGAAAACAAACCAATTTATTAGGGCTTTTATTTTACGATAATGACTATAAACGTGGATTGATGACTGTAGAAGATGTATCACGGTCAGGTATAAAAATTCGGATTAATTCACCCATTGACCTAAAATTAGGTGATAAAATGGAAGTAGAATTTAATCTGGATGATCGTGACCGGTCTTTAATACGGAGAGAAGTCGTTGTTCGAAGCATTCGAGGCCAAAATATTGGTTTAGAGTTTCTCTCAATGGATCATTATGATAAATTGGGAACATACTTAATGTTTGGTTAATTCATGTGGTTTGTAAATCATGACAGAAAAGGTGTTTATCAATTCTGAGAATAAAGCCACGTTCCTTTGTCCAAAATGCGGCAATACCAGAACCATAGACGTAACCAAATATCTGAATATTGAAACAACAATTCGGATTAAATGTAAATGTAAATGCGGATGTACTTACTCCACTGTATTGGAACGAAGACACTATTTTCGTAAAGAAATTCGTTTGCCGGGAATTTTTACCTTGCATCATGATAATGCAATCATTAAAGGTTTAATGAATGTTACAGATATTTCAAGAACTGGTTTGCGAATGGAAATTGACAATACTACAGATATTCAGATTGGGGATTATTTAAACGTTGAATTTCGTTTGGAGGATGCTCAAAGAACTGAAATGAATCGCCAAGTGGTTGTTCGAACCATAAAGACTAATATTATTGGTGTTGAATTTACATCTCATGAACAGGCTGATAGGTTAGGTTATTATTTAATGCAGTAATGTAGTAAAGGAGGACTTGATCATCGTTTCGGCCAGACATGATTCGTTGCTGTGACAGAATTGTAGGGGCGAACCTTGTGTTCGCCCTCCAAAAGGGCGATGACAAGCATCGCCCCTACATTGTGGTCGAAACAAAGATCAAGGCCGTAAAGGATTCATTGCGACCTCAAACACTATATATTGATTCAACTATTGCTGATACTCCCCAAGTAGATGCTATCCTAAACCAACTAAGACTACCCTACCATATTATCGATCATTCAACTCAATTATATGATATTATTCATAATACAACTGACCCAATAAGTAGTGGAAAAACGGTTTTGTTTCTAACTCAAAACAAGGGACAATTTATTAAAAAATGTCCGGGCACTTCTTACTATACGTGTTGTGGCTATCACATCTTACATATTGGCACCTATTGTACCATGGATTGCAGCTATTGTATTTTGCAATCCTATTTTCACCCGCCTGTCCTGCAATTGTTTGTCAATTTCTCTGATGCTGAACGTGAATTAGTGGATATGTTTAGTAAAAATCAGATTGTTAGAATAGGAACAGGGGAATTTACTGATAGTTTGATTTGGGATCAATGGATAGAACTTTCTTCTCAATGGATTCAACTATTTTCAAATCAAACACATGCTGTTCTTGAATTAAAAACGAAAACAGCACATGTTCTTCCTTTCAGAAATATTGAGCATCGTCAGAAAACCATTTTTGCATGGTCATTAAATACCGAATGGGTTATTGCCACACAAGAACGCGGAACAGCTTCATTAGAAGATAGGCTTGAAGCAGCACGTCAATGTGAATCATGGGGGTATAAACTCGCATTTCATTTTGATCCAATCATTATTTATGAGGACTTCGAAAAAGACTATACATCCGTTATCAACCGTCTTTTTTCAGTTATCAATCCTCATAATATTGTATGGATAAGCTTAGGGACATTTCGATTTATGCCCCAATTGAAGTCCATTATTCAGTATCGCTTTCCAGATTCAACCCTTCCTTATGGAGAGTTTATTCCCGGTGTTGACGGTAAGATGCGTTATTTTAAACCATTACGAATTCAAGCCTATCGGAAACTATATCAAGTAATTCATGATATTGCACCCGGGGTATTGGTGTATTTTTGCATGGAAGATGATGAAGTCTGGCAGCAATCTTTAGGATATACCCCATTGCAACATGGTGGGTTAAAACGTATGCTTGATAAGTCAGCAATGCTTCATTGCAGCCTTGAATCCAAATTGATTTCCTAAACAAATTATCCTTTTTTTCTTTTTACCACACGTATCGGCGTATCTTTAGATGTTTCTTTATCAGAGGTTACGGGTTTTGCTTTTTCCACAAGAGACCTGCTTCCATCCGCTATTTTTTTAAATTTCTGCAGAATAATTTCTGCTTCAGCAAATGGTACTGTGATAAAAGAAAAATTATCGTATATTTCAATATTTTCAATTAATTCTTTTGGGGTACCAGCAACCTCTATAATAAATTCTAATAGACTATGCTTCGTTGTTTTTGTTTTTTTCCCTTTTGCAACAAAAATTCGGGTTTTCCCTTTTTGTTCAACGTAAGTTCGTCCAACATTCATATCATCATGATATATTCTTTCAGACCGATTCTCTTTCTCATAAGGTTTTTCCAGTTGTTTTGGTTTGCGTTGAGATGTTTTTTTAGGTTCCTCAATAATTTTTTCTCGTCGTTGTTTAACAGGCGTCAATTTTTGATAATTTCGTTCATCTAACATTTTACCAAAAGAATATTTTAGAATTGCAGCAATCACGTCCTCAACAGAATAGGATTGAATGATATTTTTTGCCCAGTTTTTATATCCAAGTATATCTTCATTAGCGATAATGTTTTGAATATCAGCTTCGATTTTTTTCTTTTTCGATTCCATAATATCCTGTACTCGTGGCACATTTTCTTTGCGGATGTCTGCTTTTACAATGCGTCGAATAAATCCTAAATTTCTAAATTCTGAAGACGTAATAAACGTGATGGCTGTTCCCTGCTGACCAGCACGGCCAGTTCTCCCGATTCGATGTATATATGCTTCTGGATTTTGAGGAATTGAATAATTGATGACATGCGTCAGGTTAATGATATCAATACCTCTTGCAGCCACATCCGTTGCTACAAGAATAATCGTTTGTCTTTTTCTGAATTTCTCCAGCGTTCGTTCTCGTTGAACTTGCGAGATATCTCCGTGAATACCATCAACAGAATAGCCTCTATCAAACAATCGGGAAACCAAGTCATTGACTTCAATTTTGGTTCGACAGAATACCAGTCCGTAAAAATCAGTCTCAAGATCAATTATTCGACATAGGGCTTCAAGTTTATCCTTTTCTGCAACCTCAAAGTATATCTGATCCGTCAAATCAGTTGTAAGTTCGGTTGCTGTTTTTAAATGCACATATTTCCCCATGTATTTTTCAGCGAGTTTTTTAATCCGACTAGGCATGGTTGCTGAAAATAGAAGTACTCGTTTTTCAGAGGGAGTCGATTCAAGAATTGTTTCAACATCTTCAATAAAGCCCATATTGAGCATTTCATCAGCTTCATCGAGAATAAAATAGCGAATATCATTTAGTTTAAGCGTTTTACGGTTAATATGATCAAGTACCCTCCCCGGAGTTCCGACTACAATAGATACGCCTTTGCTTAGTTTTCGAAGCTGCATGTCAATTGACTGTCCACCATATATGGGGACTGCCGTAATTTCACTACTTCCCTTTAATGAGTTAATCTCTTCACATACTTGAATTACGAGTTCACGAGTGGGTGCAATAATGATCGCCTGTACTTTTTTTGAGTTTTCATCTAGATGTTCTATAAGAGGTAGTGCAAATGCTGCTGTTTTTCCTGTTCCGGTTTGTGCCTGAGCGATGATATCCATTTCATTTTTCAGAATGAGCGGTATTGTCATTGTTTGAATTTCAGTCGGTTCTTCAAATCCTTTTTTACTCAGTGCACGAATTGTGTTATCCGAAAGTCCTAATGCTTTAAATTTTTCCATGTTCTCTCTTTTTTACAAATTGTTATCAATAATAAGTTGATTTTAATTGGTTTTAATTTCTGGATGCCGTGTCAAGTCCGGCATGACGATAGTACGATAGGTAAATTACGCTATCGGTAATCATCATACCGGTGAAAGCCAGTAGTTCTATAGTTTGAATTTTTATAATCCCTGAAGAATCGTTTTAACCATGTCGCCTTTGACTCTGGAACCAAAATGCTTCATGATCGGTTTCATCGCCTGTATTTTATCTTTAAATGAACTAAAATCAATGTTGGCCTGTATCCATACTTTGATTTCTTCAGGTGTTGCCTGTTGTGGTAAATAGCTTTCAATAATTTTAATATATTCAGAATCGCCTGTTTTACCTAATGCTTGTAAGGTTTCTTGTTCTGATTTGATCATCTTGTTTAAAACTTTTACGACCTCGTCATCAGATAACTCCTTTTTATCTAAGCGACTTAACTCGCCTAAAATCACCCGCAAGGTATCTTTTTTAAAGTCATTTTTTGCTTTCATCGCAGCCGCAAGGTCTTGCTTAATAGTCTCTTTTAATCCCATAACATTCCCTCATCACATATTATCTGTTTTTTTAGGGCAATCACTCGGCAAACTAATCGAAAATCGAAAATCGAAAATCAAAAGAATCACCGTCGTCCATTGCTTTTTTCTTTTGCGATTAAGGCAGCGCCAAGTGCGCCAACCGTATCCGGAGAATCCGGTACAAACACTTTACTACCCAATAAATCTCCAATGGCTCTCACAACTCCAGAATTTCTTGCCACACCACCCGACATGGCAACAACCATACCTAGTGGATCAGGCGCAATACGCTTCATTAATGAAACAGTTCGGGACGCAATTGAACGATTCAGTCCGCGCACAATTTCATTCACTGGAGTTGCATTTGCAATAAGCGAAACCACTTCGCTCTCAGCAAAAACAGTGCACATACTGCTAATCGTTAACGTGCCATTGGCGCCTGTATCAAGATTGGCCATGTCATCAATATCGACTTGTAATGCTCTGGCCATTGCCTCAAGAAAACGGCCTGTACCCGCAGCGCATTTATCATTCATCGCAAAATCAATCACTTTGCCATCTTGCCCAAGTAAAATGGATTTGCTGTCTTGTCCGCCAATATCAATAAGCAATTTTGTATTTGGAATCAAGGCTTTTATGCCTCGTGCATGACATGTAATTTCAGTCACAGCACCTAATCGGTCTTCCACGCGGTCACGCCCATACCCAGTTGAGATAATACCATGAATATCTGACTTCGAAATACCTGCGCTTCTCAACACATCATCAGTAACTCTGGCGATAGACTCTTTATTTTTGGCACCTGTTGGCACAACAGACGCTGCCAATATGTTTTCATGTTTATCAATGATTACAGCATCACACGAAAGACTGCCAATATCAATTCCTAAATAATACATATATACCCCCTCGTAGTTTTTTTACAAGATCATTTTCTCGCATCTATCATTTCAATAAACGCTTCAATTCGGGTTTTTAACTGTCCTTCGGTAAATTTTCTTGAATCAATGCAATCTACTTCTAAATTTAGTACCGGTACTCCGATTTCCTTTAAGCCATCTTCAATCAGGCCGCGTGCACCAGTACCTTGACGGCATCCCCAGTTACATGGATTGATTGCACCATCGATTTTATATTCCTGAGCTAATTTCTGAAGATGCTTGACGCGATTCTGAATAGTGCCATTAAATGGAATTGAAATGGAACGCCTTGCAATGTCTTCAAATATGGTGTTTGGATCTATGGGTTCCCAAGTGATATCATTCAGTTCATCAACAACAATACAGGCTTTATATTCATCAGCAAGCAATGATTCTAATGGATGTTTAAATTGAATCCGGTTTTGTATCCACATCAATCGAATTTTTTCATTTGACTTGCCAGAATTCGATTTAACGCGTTTTTCAAATTCATCATAATAAGACTTGGCAATATGAACCGCAGCTTCAGTTCCAAGGAAAAGCGCCATAACAATTCCAAAATTGCTTAATTCTTTATTGGTCGTTGGCGAAGGCACTTGTTTAGCAAAATCATAGACTGCTACCATAAGTTCTCGTGTTTTATTTGTGTGTTCAACTGCAAGTCTAAGCCGATCCATATCCAAGGAAATCCCAGTAATATGACGAATAAAATTTACCATCTCGCGTATCTGATTCGCAAGGAACTGAATATTACTGATAGATTCATCTTGAGGAATATGAAGAACAAATAATTGTTTATTAAAATGAGATGCAATATTTTCTAAAACAGCCAATCCTCCAGAACATGGACTTGTTGTTCCAATAAGCAATTCAGGAACAGGCATCAATCCTTTCATTGTTGCACCTGTCACTGCACGATGATAACTGCAAGAATCTGAGGAATAGCCAATCTGATCTGTTTCATCGATAAAAGACCCAACGACGCCTGTTGATGCCAGCATAGCGCCGATAAATTCCACAAAACAGGATGTCATTCCCATAGCATTTAACACATCAAACGGGGCAGTAATCCCACACCATGCCACCTTATCCTGACCTGAGTATAATCTCGTGCCAAGACGGGCAATTTCGAGTGAATACAATTTACGAGGACTTGCCTGTCCTTTTTGAATCGCATTTTGCAATCCAGATTCAAGACCTTTAAAGTATTGTAACATCATAGTATCACCTCAACATTTCAATAAATGCTTCGATTCTTGTTTTTTGTTGTCCTATTGAACGCAGGGTACAGTCTCCTTCAATAAAAACAAAGGGAATGTTTTCAGTTTTAAGTGCTCGTCTGATCGCAGGTAATCTTGCAATATAAGGATCACAAAATTTTACTGTATATCCGATAACGCCTTTTACATTGTGCTGTTTTGCTTTTGAGACAATATCCCGGGCAAGTCTTCCCGGGTCTGTGCCATCAAATGTTCGGGCACATGGCTGCCTGTTCAGCAAACTCACTGCAAGATTCTGGATAATATCCATGTTGGAATTGATGGTTATTTCACCAAAAAGCCGGGAACCTGTGCACATATCTTCTCCTATAATACTTGCTCCGCAGGATTCGAATAATGAAAAGGCTTCAGGTTCTGGTAATATATTCCCAAAAAGAAAAATGGGGATGCCATGATCTGTCGGTTGAACTTCTGCTTTCGTAATAAGCATGTTCAGATATTCTTTTGTTTTTTCTACTGGCTCACAAGAGGCTTTGTTGTATGCTTCCTGCAAACGAGCCGATGCATTTTTTAATTGGCCGTCTCGCAATTTTTGTCTGAGTTTTTCAAAAGACGCTGAAAGATCGTTATATGCCTGAATGCTTTTTTCAATTGTATCGCTATGTATTGAGCGTTGTTGTCCCCACAATTCA
>PDZT01000424.1 GCA_002753105.1 Deltaproteobacteria bacterium YD0425bin50
GTGCTTTAAAGGTGATAAGCTCCCTGTAGAAAATGTATCATGGATAGATGCCATGCAATTTTGTAAGAAACTTTCTGAAAAGACAGGAAAAAAGTATCGACTCCCAACTGAAGCAGAATGGGAATATACCTGTCGCTCTAAAACTACCACCCCATTTCATTTTGGAGAAACGATAACACCAGAGATAGCCAATTATAATGGCAGTTATCCTTATGGGAATTCAGTATCAGGAAATTATAGAGAAAAAACGGTTGATGTTGGCACTTTTCCACCCAATCCATTTGGCTTGTATGACATGCATGGAAATGTATGTGAATGGTGTTTAGATATATATACTGATTTTTATAACCAAAAACAGGATATGGCTATTTCAAATTGCTTATCTTGTGAAAATTTGTTCATAGTTATCAATGGTCTGATACATCAGCTATATTCTCATGATAGTCATCATGATGATTTTAATATTGTTGATTTTAATATTGAAAATAGAACATCTGGAAGGGTAATCCGGGGAAGTAGCTGGCGAAGCTATGCTCGTCGCTGCCGTTCATCCTATCGCGATGAAGCTTCACCTTCGTATCGGTATGACAATCTTGGCTTCAGACTTGTCATGAGTACCTTATAATCATAATCTTAATCTTGCTCCAACGTAAGAGAACATCACAGGGAAATATATGAATTCTGAAATTGATAAGGTATCCTCTGGTATTAATCCATTAGATCAGATGCTCCATGAACTCTTTATTGGAGATAATGTGATTTGGTATGATGAAGCAAAAGTGTTGGTTCCCGTTTTTATTCAAAAATTTATTCAGGAATCATTGAATCAACATCATCCCCTGATTTATGTAAGCTTTGATCGTTCACCTAAAAACTTACTTGACCAGCTTGGAACGCTAGCAGAAAATCAGTGTCTGACGATATTAGACTGCTTTACAAATGGCAAGGGTGATGGTTCAGAAATTTATAACAAAATATATGAAAAATTTGGAGCGCAATTCCCTTATCAAATCATTAAAGTCACAGAACCATGGAAACCAGATGTTGTTGCTGAAGCTATCTATGGGCTTCATAAAGACATGAGTGCGAAGGTTGTTCGGCTCATTTTTGAAAGCATTACAGGGATGCAAGACCTCTGGGGTAGTGAAGACCATGTATTGCGTTTTTATTCCCATGCATGTCCAAAACTGTATGAGCTTGAGACTATCGCTTATTGGATCATGGAAAAAGAAGCGCATTCTGAACGATTAAAAGCCAATATTAATCAAATCGCTCAGGTTATTATTGATTTGTCAATGCAACGCGGAAAATCAACACTTACCATTATGAAAGCAGAAAAACGACCTGCTGATATCTTGAATAAACCTTGTTATTTTTTAGTAGATGGATTATCAATCACCTTTGCTGAAGAAGAAACTACAGGTCAGATTGCACTTGGCAAACGTATCAAGCAGCTTCGCATCAAACAAGGTATGAGCCAAACTGACCTTGCTAAATCCATTGGTGTTACCCCGAGTACCATATCTCAAGTTGAAAACAACCTGATTTATCCTTCAATTCCAGCATTATACAAAATTGCTGAA
The DNA here is from genome assembly GCA_002753105.1 of Deltaproteobacteria bacterium YD0425bin50. Classification (GTDB taxonomy): domain Bacteria; phylum Desulfobacterota; class Desulfobacteria; order Desulfobacterales; family YD0425bin50; genus YD0425bin50. The sequence continues at coordinate 1,584 of PDZT01000424.1, forward strand.
AGACTCACGGTCAATGTTTGTTCGTTATTTAATGCAATGGATGGTTCAAATAAAAAATTTGTGTTTAAACAACAGGATCGGCTTGATGTGCAATTTGCTAATATACCCAAAAATAATATCAAAGGAGAATCATTACTGCCTGTAGATATCCAACCCTCGGTTGAGCCTTATCTTATTGAAATTCCGCCCTATAAAAAGTTACAAAACCATTTTTTTATGTATAAAGGTGATGAACTGGGTTATGTCATCAAAGGAACCATCCAGTTTACGATACAAAATGAAACCTATGATGTCAGTGCTGGTCAACTCATCTATTTTGATTCGGATTTTCCAACTCAATGGAAAAATCCAACAGCAGAAACCGCGCAATTACTTTGGATAAAAGTCAAATAATGCCTTGTATCCTCATGAGCGATTAAGATTCTTTAATAAATGCGGCCTTCCCGATATGTTTTAATTTTTCTTGCATCCGGTCGTAATTGTTTTCATGATTAAATAACCAAATGACCCTTGTCCTTTTATTTACAGGTGGTTTAGGTATATCCGCATATCCATCAGTATAAATAATCAGTCCATCATAACTTTTATGGTGATCGATATAATCCATAACAGGTTGAAACGAAGTACCGCCTCTACCCATCACCTTGACTTTATGACGCGCCTTTTTTAGAGAGATAGGTTCGCCTTTTATTTCTGTATCAAACTGAATAACATCAACGATTTCAATTCCATATTTAAACAACTGATTGATTACAGAAAATGCTTTTCTAAGGTCAATATTACTAATCGAACCGCTCACATCCACTGCAAATAAGAGTTTTGTACAAAAATCTCTGCGGCTCCCCATGCATAAAAAACCATAACGACGACTGGGTTTCATCCGTGTTAGCACTCGATTTACAGATAAAATCGTCCCCCGAAAAGACTTGAGGATTTGGCGATAATTTAATTTGGGTTTTAATGTACCTATGATCTTTTCTTGCACATACGATGGAATATTACCCCACCGATCAGACTCCATCGCCATATTAATTTTTTCATTGATAATTTCGGTAGTAAATTTATCATCATCCCAATACTCGGTATTTTCCCTGCCGCTTTTGTCTGCTGTGGTATAATTCGTTAATGGCCTCTGCTGATCATGTTCACCTGAAACAGCATCATCTGAAGCGTTCGTTTCGGGACCTGTATCTGTATCTGTTGGGGTATGGGTAGTGGATTGACTACTCCCGCCCAGTTGAGTTTTAGTAGAAGCAGCAGAAGTAATGGACTCATCTGTATTATCTGAAAGAATTGCGTTTTTCTCTGCTAGTTCCAACAGCTTAAAATAATAGAATTCAAAATACTTTTGGTCAAATTCATGGGTATTAAAAACCTGATATGCAATCGGAAAATTTAAAGATGTTCTCAAATATTCCTGAATAGTAATGCTGCTCGCTTCATAAGAAAGCTGTGGAATTTCCCTTCTTCTTGAATACGGGTGTTTTAAAAGGATTCGCATGGCCTCAAATGTAAGTACCGTATAAAGCTCTTTGTCTGATAAGGATTCAATAAAACTGGGGTTATATTCGACCTTACCACGCCCTACGCGGATATTGCTAATCGTTGGATTAATGACGAGTTCATGAGTTGTCCATACGGCAAAATAAAGCGGTTCAATTAAATACCACTTTTCTATCATTTTTGTAATGCGCTGTTTAGAAGTTAATGTCATTGGTCACATCATGAAATCTATAGATTTTCGGATTTTCGATTTTTGATTTGTAATTTCCCAAAACATCGGATCGTTCATATACTATACCCGAATACTCTCTATATATTCAGATAGTAGCGTGAGTATCTGTTCAGACTCTCCGATTAAAAGACTGGTAACTTTCTGAAACTTTTCATTCTCAAGCATAGATGCAATATGAGCTATCCCTTCGTTCAGCTTTGCATTTTTGAGATAGAGTAAGTATTGGTAACAATTTTTTAGTATCGTATCCTTCTGATTTTTTTTATAATTACCTGTATTTAACCAGTAAATTATCTGCTCATTAATAAAGATAAATTCCTTTAGTTTAAGATTTTTCAATTTATCTTTATATTTTTCAAAAC
>PDZT01000425.1 GCA_002753105.1 Deltaproteobacteria bacterium YD0425bin50
TTATGGTTAGAATTAGGTTTTGTTTGGCATTCCATTTGCAATTTAATGAGGAATTTTTAAAAAATTGTTTCTAATTTAGCAATAATTATACCAAATAAAACCAAAATCTAACCATAATAATCACAAAAATCAGACGAATCATAGTTCAGACAATCATGAAAATCATTAAATCAAGTGAATCAAGGTTCAAGACAGTGGCCGAAAGGACGACCATCTAGAAAATTTTTACTCAAAACTTAAAACTCAAAATCATTCTGAACAACTCTTACTAAAAAACTAAAAACTAAAAAACTTATATTATAAAGGTAGTGTTTCCCCATGAATCATCAATTAAAACTCTTTCAGGATCCTCCTTCTGGAAAGCATATTAAGTTTTTTCAAGGAGACAAAATTGTATTTCGCTTATTCGGAGCACCTGTTGATCAAGGTACTGCATGGGTACGAACCAATATTGGTCATGGGTCAGTTTACCAACGCGAAGTGATTGAAGCTGTTATGCATGATACTTCCCGGCTTGGAATGGATTGGTTTGATATTCCGATGAAACCAGAGACTGTGAATTCCGAAACAAACTGTTTTAAAGTAACACTTCCGCTTCATGAAGTTGGGCATTTTGAAGCCAAATGTTTCTTTTTACCTGAACATGAAACCTTTCCAGTTTGGACACCGGGTGACAATGTGGCGATCAATGTGCATCCTGTACAAAGTTGTGGAGCCAATAGCATATACAATGCATTTGTCCGTCAATTTGGTCCCAATAAAGATGGGCAGGGGCCTTATAATGAGGTTATGGAAACATGGATACAATCTCTCGATCGTTCAGGATATGCGGTCATACCGCCTTCAGGTACATTTCGTGCCCTGATCAAAGAACTGGATTTTATCATTGGCAAGTTGGGCTGTCGGTTTATTCAACTTTTACCGATTCATCCAGTACCCACGACATTTGCAAGAATGGGGCGATTTGGAAGTCCTTATGCTGCTTTAAATTTTACGGCGGTTGATCCTGCGTTGGCTGAATTTGATCCTTATGCTACACCGTTGGAACAATTTAGTGAATTGGTTGATGAAATCCATCAGAGAAATGGTAGATTGATTTTGGATATTGCGATTAATCATACGGGTTGGGGAGCGACATTACATGAAACGCATCCCCAATTCCTTGCGCGCGATGAGAAAGGACGGATCGTTGTTCCGGGGGCGTGGGGAATTTTGTGGGAGGACTTGGCTAAACTCGATTATTCTCATAGAGACTTGTGGAAATATATGGCAGATGTATTTTTAACATGGTGTCGTCGGGGAGTGGATGGGTTTCGATGTGATGCTGGGTATATGGTTCCTATCCCGGCATGGCAATTTATTGTTGCAAGTGTTCGCGAGCAGTTTCCAGATACACTATTTTTGGTAGAAGGACTTGGCGGAGATCCTCTTATTACCAAAGAAATGTTAAATATTGCTAATTTTGACTGGGCCTATTCTGAATTATTTCAAAATTATGAACGGTATCAGATTGAATATTACCTTCCGGAATGCAATGCAGTTTCCATGGATAATGGAATTATGATCCATTTTGCAGAAACACATGATAATAATCGGCTTGCTTCCCAGTCAACACTCTATGCACGGATGCGTACTGCATTATGCGCTCTTTTTTCACATCAGGGCGGGTTTGCATTTGCCAATGGTGTTGAATGGTTTGCAACTGAAAAAATTGATGTACATCGGTCGCCTTCACTGAATTGGGGCAATCCCGATAACCAAGTTGATTTTATCCGGCGCTTGAATTTAATCCTAAAACATCATCCTTGTTTTTATCATCCAACGCAGATTGATTTTATTCATCAGGGTGCTGGTAATCATCTTGCCCTGCGCCGTCATCATTTGCCTTCAGATACCCGATTGTTAATTTTGGTGAATCTGGATACAACCGAACAAACCCGAATCATTTGGGATGGCCAAAAACAAGGCTTTCCCGGAACGGATTTTGTAGATTTATTAACAGGAAAAAATATTACTGTTTCTGTAGAGCACGGACTTGATAGCATAACTCTAAATCCGGGTGAAGTGTATTGTTTAACGCAAAAACCAGATGATCTCAGCATGATTCTTTCTTATGATCAAGCTGGTTACTTATTACCTGAACGCATTCGGTTACAACAACTCAAAACCAAAGTCATGGAAATCTATTCGCATTATCATGGGCTGTATGACGTCAGTCATTTGGATATGGAGCAGCTTGCTCAGTCCTTATCAGACAATCCATTATCTTTTTGTGTTCAGTTTTCAAAACAAGGATTGGATGTTGTTTCATGGAGATGGCCAAGAGATACTAAACGGGCAGTAATGGTTCCCCCCGGTCACTTTTTACTTGTGTTTTCTCCACATCCATTTCGTGCTCAACTCTATGCGGATAATACTATAAACTCAACAATTCTGAAATCAGAGGAGTCTATTGATGCAAGTAATGGTGAATGGTTTGCACTGTTTTCGCCTTTATTGGAAACAGACCATCATTGTGAACATCGATTTGCATTAACGGTATATTCTAACGAAAAAATTTGTCATGATATTGCCCATTTACTGTATCTTTCACGATCAGAACATGTACATATTCAGCGGTGTTATCATCGGGACGAGTTATTAAAAACTCAGTTGACATTTTTGAGTACCAATGGTCGTGGAGCAATGATTCATATGCCAGTATGTATTCCTGAATTACGAAGTCGTTATGATTGCATGCTTGGCGCTAATTTGAATTCAGATTGTCCAGAAGACCGATGGATATTTTTTACGCGATGTCGGGGCTGGATTGTTTATCAAGGCTATTCAACGGCATTGAACAAGGATTGTCTGCAAAGCTTTTGGCTTGAACGTCAAGGTCATGGGATTTGGCAATTTCTTGTTCCTGCTGGTCAAGGTGAACATGTAAAGCTATTTTGGTCGATTCAAATGATCCATGAGCAAAATCAAATACAAATGGTTTTCTATCGTGCATCATCAACAGGTTCTCAAGCAAGACTCCATGATCAGGTACCTGTTCAACTGATTCTGAGACCTGATGTTGATAATCGGAGTTATCATGATTTAACCAAAGCGTATTTGGGGCCAGAACACCACTGGCCCAAAGTGATTCATACCATGGAAAATGGGTTTCGGTTTGCCCCGGGTCCAAAGCTACATGAATTACATGTTACCACATCTCAAGGCACGTTTAATCTCTCCCATGAATGGCAATATATGCTTCATTTGGATCATGATGCAGAACGCGGATTTGAACCTCATTTGGATTTATTTAGTCCGGGCTATTTTTCAATTCAGTTAAAAGGCGATGAAATGGTTGTGGTAACTGCTTCTATAGAAATGAATAAAAATAATCAGCCTGTAATTACTAAACGTCCAGAAAAACAAATTTTCACGTATTCAGGAGATCAATGGTTTACTAATTGGGTGGATACACTCCGATCTTCTTTAGAGGCCTATATTGTTAACCGTGGCAATTTAAAAAGTATTATTGCCGGATATCCATGGTTTTTGGATTGGGGAAGAGATTCTCTCATTGTTTGCAGAGGTCTGATTGCTTCTGGTCAATTGAATGTTGCCAGACAAGTGCTTTTACAATTTGGCCGTTTTGAAAAAAACGGAACACTGCCCAATATGATCCGT
>PDZT01000064.1 GCA_002753105.1 Deltaproteobacteria bacterium YD0425bin50
AATTCTCGTTAATTCAGATATTATACCAGAAAGGCTATAGCAGAGAAGAGGTGATCGATTTGTTTGCCTTTATTGACTGGGTCATGAGATTACCTGAATATCTTGAGAAGTCACTTTGGAGAAAATTGGAAAAAATAGAGGAGGAAAAAAGAATGCCGTATATAACAAGTGTCCAAAGAATTGGAAGGGAAGAAGGAAGACTAGAAGGAAGACTAGAAGGAAAACTGGAAGGAAGACTGGAAGGAAAACAAGAGGGCGCCAAAAAATTATTGTCAAGATTGCTTACCCTGAAATTCAAAGAAAATCCAGAAACTCTTTCCACGCTCTTAAAGCCGCTATCACTGGAGCAGATTGAAGAGCTTAGCACAAAAATTTTTGAAGCGCAGACGTTTGAACAGATGAAAACATGGATTTATCAAATGCAATCTTAAGATGTAAATATATCAATTTTTATCTCAATATTTAATACCCATAAAATGAACAAGACCAAAAGGAATACACAATTCGTTTGAAACGTTTCTTTCAAATTCCAAACATATTGAGTGCATGTCTTGTAACTGGTTCTGAAAAACAACGCTGTGGTTATGGTAATGGGGACTGTCTGTTTATTGACTATCATCATCATGTTATTGCAGTAGCTGATGCTACAGAACGATGTCCAACTGCATCACGTTGGTTAATTCAAAATTTTCATAATAATCTCCAGAGAATATCTTTTTCGGATGATCCTGAACAATTTGGTCACTGTGTTCAGGAAGCATACGCACACCAAGCATATGAACATAAAACCACTTTTTGTGCTGTAGCATTAATACCATCTAAGTCTCATGAAATCATATTAGGTGTTGCTCATGGTGGTGATAGCACTTTGATGCTTGTGAATTGGACAGATGGAACGATTATGTATCAAACCCGGTCAAACATGAATTTTGCTGGACGAAGTAAAACATGTACCCATGTATTTCCGCTTACACTAAATGATCTGTCCACACGAATTATTCTGACTACAGATGGCTTTTCCGATGTGATCAGACATATCAACCATCAGAACTATAGTTCACCTACTGGATTAAATGGAAAATTAATCGATGAATTGCTTTTCACTTCTGTTGATCATACAGCATTATTTATTTCTGAATATATCTCGACACATCAACATCATATGGAATATGATGACCTTGCATGTATTATTGTAGATCCATTTCAGTTCATGACATTACAATCACAATCCTATGTCATTCTTGGCGGCACAAGTCCTCAGGAAGAACATTCACAGTAACGCATATAGGAAATGATATGACGCATTCAACTCTCATTGCAGAAGAAAACACACAAATAGCAATTATCGGCATGGCTTTAAGGTTTCCAGAAGCATCGAACATTCAAACCTTTTGGGAAAATCTAAAAAATAATAAGGAAAGCATATCGTTTTTTTCCAAAGAGACCTTGATGTTACAAGGTGTTGATCCAGCACTACTGAATCATCCGAATTATGTTAGAGCCAAAGGGATTATAGATCAGGTTGAATGGTTTGATGCGCCTTTTTTTAATTTCAATGCAAGAGAAGCATCCATACTTGATGTACAGCATCGGGTTTTTTTAGAATGCGTTCATGAATTATTAGAAACAGCAGGTTATGATCCTGACCGCTATTCTGGTCTTATTGGAATATATGCTGGTACAGGAATGAGCACTTATTTTCTAAATTATTTGCTTGGTAGCCAGCAAAAACAATCTGCAAGTGCTGATGTGTTTCAGATGACGATGACCAATGATAAAGATTTTTTAGCAACGCTTGCTGCCTATAAATGTAATTTAAAAGGCCCCTGTGTAAACATTCAAACAGCCTGTTCAACATCATTGGTTGCTGTGCATATTGCTGTTCAAAGTCTTCTGGCTGGAGAATGTGATATGGCTATTGCCGGTGGTGTTTCCATAGATATGCCTCAAATTCAGGGCTATCTTTATGAAGAAGGAATGATTATGTCACCTGATGGGCATTGCCGAGCGTTTGATGCACTTGCAAAAGGAACTGTCGGCGGTAATGGATGCGGTGTAGTCTTACTCAAGCGTCTTTCAGAAGCACTTCATGACCATGATACGATTTATGCTGTTATTCGAGGCTCTGCAGTCAACAATGATGGTTCATATAAAGTTGGATTTACTGCACCTAGTATTGAGGGGCAGGTTCAGGTTATTACTGAAGCCATATCTGTGAGTGGTGTTGATCCAGAAACAATTACTTATATTGAAACTCATGGTACTGGAACACCATTAGGCGACCCAATAGAGATTGCTGCATTAACTGAAGCATTCAGGCAATTTACAAAAAAAAAAAAATTCTGTGCAATCGGTTCTGTCAAAACGAATATCGGTCATTTGAATACAGCTTCAGGTATTGCAGGCCTGATTAAAACAGTATTGGCTATTTATCACGGATGTATTCCTGCAACTTTGCATTTTTCTCAACCCAATCCTAAAATTGATTTTTCACAAAGCCCCTTTTGGGTCAATACGCAATTCCAACAATGGCAGCCAGATATTGGTATTCGCCGGGCAGGTGTAAGTTCTTTTGGAATTGGTGGTACGAATGCGCATGTCATATTAGAGCAGGCACCTGCAGAGCAGCCGATTCAGCAATGTTATTCTTCTGATCCGGTGTATCTGTTTCCATTATCTGCTAAAACTGAGAAAGCTTTGGAAAAGACAAAAGAACAGCTTGCATGTCATATTAATGCCCATTCAAAACAGAATCTTGGCGATGTCGCTTATACGCTTCAAGTCGGAAGAAAAGCGTATCCATACCGAAGTGTTATTTCTGCAGGTACCCATGACGAACTAGCGAACGGACTTCTTTTGCCAACTACTCATCTCCGTATTACCCAAACTATAGATCGTGAATCTCCATGTCATGTCGTCTTTATGTTTCCGGGTCAAGGTGCCCAGTATATGCACATGGGCTATGAATTATATCAGCGATATCCTGAAATTCGAACAATTATGGATACGTGCATCGATTATTTGTTGAAACATCACCGCTACGATCTTAAACCGTATCTTTTTCCGGGAGCAGACGAATCCTTATCTGATATAAATCAAACAGCAAATGCGCAAGTGGCCATATTTGTTATTTCGTATGCAATGGCGAACCTATGTATAAAATTCGGAATATACCCAAATGCCATGATTGGCCATAGTATTGGCGAATATGTTGCTGCGTGTATTTCAGGTGTATTTTCATTAGAAAATGCATTGTCTATTGTGTATTATCGAGGTCAATTCATGCAGCAAATGCCTCCCGGCGCTATGCTTGCTGTGGCAAAAGGATATGATGAACTGATTTCATCTATAGATATCACATCCTATAATATATCGGTAGCAGCGATTAATAGCCCTTCCCAATGTGTCATTTCAGGCCCTATTGATGCTATTTCTTTATGCTGTGAACAGTTAAAGCGTAAACAGATCAGCTACCATAAGCTCAAAACATCACATGCGTTTCATTCATCCTTGATGGCGCCTGCGGTTGAGATGTTTTTTAAAAAGGTTTCCCTGTACCGGTTGCATGAGTTTAACATACCGTTTATTTCAAACATGACTGGAAACTGGATCACTGCGAATGATGTTGTTGATCCGGGATATTGGGCAAAGCATATTCGTGAAACAGTACAATTCGCTTCTGGTATTGATCATTTTAGTGCCTATTCATCTTGTATATTTCTTGAGATTGGCCCGGGGCAAATTTTAAGTCATTTAGCAAGGCAACAATTAAAAATTAAACATCATAAATATACATTTGCTTCTACCTTGACTCCAACCTTGAAAGCATCCGACACACCTGAACAAATTGCTTTTTTACATACGCTTGCGCAGGCTTGGGTTCATGGAATTCCTCTCAACTGGACACATCTCTATCATGACCATCATGTCGTTCGACGGCTTCCTTTACCCACGTATCCACTTGAGCGGCAGCCTTACATACTGAAACCGAACGTATCTGCTCCGAACGTACCTGCTCCAACAAAATTTCAAAAAAATCAGGATATATCTACATGGTTTTATGTTTCATCGTTCGAGCGTTTTACTCCAAGACACCTCAATCCGCCCACCCTACCCTCTTCCTCAGAGAGCAGGAATTTTGAGCGCAACGATACTTATATGATTATTCAGGATGCTTTGGGTATTGGAAAAACAATTGGAACCTGTCTTGAACAGGCTGGACATCAGGTTGTTCTTTCAGACGCTGATTCTATAGAACAGATTCAAGAATGTCTTAAAAAACAGAAATCGCCTAACAAAATTATCTACTTTGGTAACTGTGCATCTCAGACGAATCCCGAATTTTTTGAATTTTTGTTTTTTGTTCAGGCGTTATGTCAATCTGGCAATCGTAATCCAATTGAACTCATCGTTATAACTCAATATGCGTTTGAGATTACAGGGACTGAAAGTTCAGTTAATCCAGAGCAGACCATGTTATTTTCTCCGGTTATCGTTATTCCTCAGGAATATCCTTGGATTCAATGTCGGTGTATTGACATTGAAATTCCTAAAAATGCATCTTGCACTGAAGCATGTGTAAGACATCTGGTCAATGAAATTACCTATGAATCATGGGAAAAAAAAGACAGAATTATTGGACTTCGAGGAAATTATTTTTGGAGACAACGCTATGTTCCGATACGGTTTGATTCTATGTCCACTGTTTCCTTTTTTAAAAATAACGGCGTGTATCTGATTCTGGGTGGCTTTGGCAAGATCGGTTCAACGCTGGCCATTTATTTATTTAAAATATATAACGCGAAACTTGTTCTTGTAGGTCGTTCTATAGGTTCTATTCCCCAAGAAATTGATGTAACTCACATCTTAACCATTCAGGCAGACATATCTGATATTGACGCCATGCAGGAATGCATCAAGCGTGCAAAACAGCATTTTGGGCAACTTAGTGGAATTATTCATGCCGCAGGGATTACAGGAAAAAGAGCGTATCAGACGATTGATCAAACCACAGAAGCATATTGCGAAAACCTGTTTCTTTCAAAAATTCAAGGACTGTTGGTTTTATCGGAAATTACCTGTGGATTACAGTTAGATGGCTGCATTATTATTTCATCAATTTCATCCATTCTTGGCGGTATTGGATTATGTGGCTATGCAGGAGCCAATCTGTTTATGGATGCGTTTTGCCATACACAAAATCTTAAAAGTGATTTTCCATGGATAACCATCAATTGGGAAGGATTTCAATTTGACTCATATAAAAACCAAGTGTCTGACGTTGGAGCTTTTTCTATCACGCCAGAAGAAGCAATGAGTGCTTTTGATCGGATCGTGCGTTCCGGATTTTCTGAAAAACATATTATTGTTTCAAGCGGCAATTTGGATCAGCGAATTGAAAAATGGGTTTTGCCATCATTCAAGGAATATACAAAACATCAAGTGGATAAACAGGTAGTATCAACAGCTTCCAATGAACCGCAAACTGGTTTAAATCAACCTTGTTTATCTGCAGAAAATCAGGAAACATGTCAAATTACGATCATTTTTCAGGAACTGCTTGGAACTTCTAATATCAATGAAAATGATCATTTTTTTGACCTTGGAGGCCATTCGCTATTGGCAACTCAATTGCTTTCCCGATTACGAACCCTATTTCATTTAGATATTCCTCTATATACCTTATTTGAAAATTTGACGATTGCCAAGCTCAGCCGTCTCATTATAGATCAAAAAAAATCACAGCAACCCTATATTCAAAAAGAATTGGTACACTATGTTGAACAAGGTCAAACCTATGGGCCTTTATCGTTTGCTCAGGAAAGACTATGGTTTCTATATCAATTTGATCCTGAAAATCTCTTCAATAATTTATCAGCATTATTAAGAATTGAAGGCAAACTTGACATACATGCGCTTCATAAAAGTTTTATGATACTCAGTCAGAAACATAGTATTCTACGTACCACATTTCTTCTCAAGGAGGATGGCACAGCGTTCCAGCAGATTTATCCGGAAATGGCAGTTGACATTCCAATCGTGATGCTAACAAAAGACATGGAGCTTGACTCAAAAATCAATGAAATCATGACACGACCTTTTGATCTTCACACAGGCCCTTTACTACGAATAAACCTGTTTAAACTTGAACCTGAAAAACATGTGCTGCTGCTGGTGATGCATCATATGATCACTGATGGCTGGTCTATGAGAATTCTGATTCAGGAAATGAGTGATACTTATCAAAGCATTGTTCATGGCAACAGTTTAGATCAATCCATATTGCCCGCTCAGTATTTAGATTTTGCTATTTGGCAAAAAGAGTTGTTAAATGACAACTTCATGCAATTGCTTTCTGAGTATTGGGAAAATGAATTAAAAGAAGCACCACTCATACTCGATTTACCCTTAGACCATCCACGGGATATTGTCCCTTCTTTTGATGCAGAAACGTTTTTGTTTTCAATACCTGAAGAATTGAATTCACAACTTATTCGTATTGCAACTCACTATAATGCCACACCATTTATGGTGTTTTTGAGTGTATTTGGTCTGTTGTTATCCCGCTATTGTCGAACAAGTGATTTGCTAATTGGCACGCCTGTAGCAAACCGAAATCAAAAAGAAATCGAATCGATTGTTGGTTTTTTTGTAAACACGCTTGTTATACGCTTGAAAATTGATGAGTCGAATTCATTTAGTGAATATCAGGAAGAAAAAAAAAAAACCGTCATTCGCGCATTTGATCATCAGGATATGCCTTTTGAACGCCTTCTCGATTTACTTAGGCCTGATCGGCATGTTTCAATTACGCCTATTGTTCAGGTGATGTTCGTAATGCAACATGCTTTTGAATCAACAATTCAGTTGGACAATATTACACTGACCCATCTTATTCCAAAAACAACTGCTGTTCAGTTTGACTTAACCTTGGAAATGACACCCGTGCACAATGAAATGACCTGCGCCTTAAAATATAAAAAAGCCTTGTTTGATTCAGACACAATAGCGCACATGGCAGATCATTACGTTTATCTCTTGGAACAAATTGTTACGAATTCAAATCTGAAGCTCAGTCAGTATAGATTATTATTACCTAAAGAATACGAGCAGATTCAGTTGTATTTAACAGGAGAGAAAAAAACATTTCCAGTTCACTTGAGTTTACCCGACCTTTTTGAGCAGCAGGTTCAAAAGACACCCAATCGTATGGCATTGATATTTAGAGAAAATTATATTCAATACCATGAATTAAATGAATACGCGAATCAAGTCGCTTATGTGTTATTGGAATCGTATGATATTCATCCTGAAAACAGAATTGGTGTATGTATGCATCGGTCACATTGGCCGATCATTGCGCTGCTTGGCATTTTAAAAGCGAATGCTGTGTATGTTCCCATTGATGCAGGTCTTCCATTGGAACGCATCAAGTACATGGTTGAAAACTCAGGATGTCATCTTGTTTTATATGATGCAACTACAAAGGAAATCATACAGGGATTGCATCTTGATTGTCTATCCATTGCTATAGAATCACTCCGCAGAAATGAAAAAGTGAATCCGGTCCATCATCCAAATCCAGAGGAATTGGCTTATATTATTTATACCTCAGGCTCAACTGGAAAACCCAAAGGGGTAATGATTGAACATCAGGGATTTATCAATATGATCTATGCTCAAAAAAAAGCATTTGATATCCAACCTCATGATCGGGTAATCCAATTTTCCTCAATGTCATTTGATGCATCCCTTTCTGAAATTTTTATGACATTGTTATCTGGAGCATGTTTGTTTCCAATACCCAAAGAAAGTGTTTTTCAGCTAGAATTATTTATTGATTTTATGAATCAGTACCAAATTTCAGTTGCCACACTTCCGCCAACTTACGTACACATGATTCCGCCATTTCAGTTACTCAGTTTAAAAACATTGATTATTGCTGGTGAATCTCCAAATTATACAGATACACTTGAGTATGCAAAACATCTTACCTGTTTTAATGCCTATGGGCCAACTGAAGCCTCAGTGTGTAGCACCTACTTTAAAGTTGATCCAACTCAAGCCTACCCTCGGGGAATACCCATTGGACAACCTATTCCAAATACACAAATTCACATACTTGACCAGTATTTAAACCCTGTTCCTATGGGTGTTTTAGGTGAAATCTGTATCAGTGGTATGGGATTGGCTCGAGGGTATTGTGGATCACAGGAATTGACTGACCGCGCTTTTATATTCCATCCTGTTTTGAACAACACACGGCTCTACCGTACAGGTGATTTGGGAATGGTTCAACATGACGGCACACTTGTTTTTAAGGGACGAATTGACCATCAAGTCAAAATTCATGGTCATCGTATTGAATTAGAAGAAATTGAGCAAGTGCTTAGGATGCACCCGGATATTGATAATACATGTGTTATCGCTGCAAGAATATCTGATGAGTCTCATCAATTAAGAGCGTTTTATATTCGCCAAAAGAAACTTGAACTCTGGCCTTCTGTAGCTGAATTTTTCATTTATGATGAGGTGCTTTATCAGGCAATGGCCTCTCATCAGGAAAGAAATCTTGCATATGAACAGGTTTTTCGAAAAAAATTAAAAGATAAAATCATCGTAGAAATTGGTCCCGGCCCGGAAGCAATTCTTTCACTCTTAAGCATTCAGGCAGGTGCCAAAAAAGTATATGCAATTGAGCGTCTTAAAGATTCATATATCAAAGCACAAGAAAAAGTAAAATTACTGGGCTTAGACGATCGTATTCTTCTCATCCATGGTGACGCAATGAATGTGCAGTTACCTGAAAAAGTAGATTACTGCATTTCCGAGATTGTTGGGCCAATCGGTGGTATGGAAGGTTCCTCAGTTATTATTAACCGTGCAAGGCGTTTTTTAAGAAAACCGACTCACATGATCCCTGAAAAAAGCATTACCTATATTGCCGGAATTACCCTTCCCGAAGATTTTTCATGGACATTTTCTGAAATTGCCGTTCATTATATTGAAAAAATTTTTTCTGAAAAAGGCAGTCCTTATGATTTACGACTATGCCTGAAACATTTTTCAAAATCATTAATTATATCTACGCAAGATGTATTTGAATATCTGGATTATACCCAGCCATTGCCCTTAGATAATCAATCAACCATACGCATCGTATTTACAGGTGATTCTCTATTTCATGGATTTATTGTATGGTTGAAACTATTCATCGATCATAATCATTATATAGACATTCTGGATTCTCCGTACAGTTGGCTGCCAGTATATCTACCGGTTTCTGTGGAAGGAATTCGTGTTCAAAAAGGAGATCGTATTGAAGCATCTATTATCCGAACGGTTTCAATGAACCATGTCAATCCGGATTACCGGATTGAAGGCAGGTTATTTTTTCAAAACGGCAATCGTTTTGATATTGACGTGGATTCATTGCATACTCATTCTTACTACAGAGATACGCCTTTTTACAAAAAATTATTCGAAACCGAACAGATCAGAACTCATCCTCCGCTAAATCATGATATATTGGTTACATTTTTAAAAGAACGGTTACCGGAATACATGATTCCCGCTTTGTTTAAGGAATTGGAACGGTTCCCATTGACGCAGACTGGAAAAGTCGATCGGAAAGCTTTGAAACAGGATGGCATAGAAGAAATTGCTCAATATGTCCCTTATGTAGCTCCCCGGGATGAAAAAGAAACCCACTTGTGTAATGTATGGCAAACCGTTTTAAAAACTGAGCTTATCAGTATTTATGATCATTTTTTTGTAAAAGGCGGTGATTCTTTAAAGGCGATTAAAATGGCTGCTCAGCTCAGAGAATTGAGATTGGGTTTAGATATACGGCATATTTTTCAATATCCAATTCTGTATGAAATGGCAGCGTATTTGACTGAAATTAGTGTACAACCCAATAAAATAGGCCCTATTAAGGGAAAAACACTACCCTTAACCGCTGTTCAACAATGGTTTTTTGAGCATGTTACCATAGATCAGCATCAGTTTAATCAGTGCATTCTTCTCAAAGGAAAACCCCGTTTTGAATTGAATGAAATTCGAAATGCATTAGAATCTATCTGGGATCACCACGATATCCTGCATTTACAATTTCATCCTCATGAGAAAAAAATTATTCAAATTTATGCCAGAGGAGATATTTCATTTGCATTTGACGTGATTGATCTAAGATCATCTGATGATGAATCAACTGAACTAAAAACGCATATTTATCGGATTCAAACTGATTTTAACTTACAGACCGGCCCTTTAATGAAATCCGTTTTATTTCATTTAAAAGCGAGTGATCGTCTATTTGTAATCTTTCATCATTTAGTCATTGATG
Organism: Deltaproteobacteria bacterium YD0425bin50; assembly: GCA_002753105.1. GTDB lineage: Bacteria > Desulfobacterota > Desulfobacteria > Desulfobacterales > YD0425bin50 > YD0425bin50. The sequence continues at coordinate 10,349 of PDZT01000064.1, forward strand.
GGGTTTCATCACGGTTTTTATTAGAAGAACTCAACAGTGCATACAAACAGGCTCTGAACAAGAAAAATCCAATTGTATTGCCAAGAGAAACCTGTACATTTCAGGAGTGGACTGAAAACATTGAAATGTATAGCAGGAGTAAATCCTTAAAAGCAGAAAATATATACTGGCAGAATCTTGCGAGAATTCCGATTATGCGTTTACCAAATGCGCATATTGAAAGTGAAAATCTGAACAAAAACGCAAAGGTAGCTGCAATCCAGTTCACTCAAAAGCAAACTCAGCAATTGATCTATGGAAAACAACCCAAAGGAATTTCTGTTCAGGCAGTATTGATCAGCGCTTTGGCAAAAGCGTTATCTTTATTGATTAATCAGGATCAGATTGCCATGCTTCTCGTTGGGCATGGAAGAGAACCGTTATTTAAACATCTTGATATTACGCGGTGTATTGGCTGGTTTTCTAGTTTTTATCCAGTTGTTTTAACATTACCACGACATTCAGACCCAACTCCAGTCATCCTCGGTGTTCAGCAAACATTGAATACGATTCCCAGAAAAGGGGTTGGTTACAGCATTTTGCGTTATGTAAGCCATGATCCGATTCTGATGAACAGTGCATTACCTGAGGTGGCATTTAATTATATAGGGCCATTTGATGAGGAATTAGAAGCCGAATGGTTTGAAATCGCGCCAGAGCCTTTAGGCCATCGGTTTAGCCCAAGACAAAAGCGGCCTGTTGCAATGGATGTATCTGCAATTGTTTTATCTGAAATGCTCAGTCTTTCGGTTATATATGATAGCATACGATTCCATGAAGCCATGATTCAGCGCTTACTTCAAGACTGTAAGGATTTTTTACTGCATATATGAAAGACTATCAAACAAAATCGATGGCGCTAATGATGATTCAATTTTTATTGTTCTTTTTTTACATCTGTTCCATGACTGTATTTGCTGGCACTGATATCCAAGGGAAGACCGCAAGGATCACGCCGGAAACTCCTGAACCCGCAAGGTATGTAATTCGTGGAATTTATGTGTTTGACCGTTTACATGGCGTACCTGTTTTTTTTCGTGGAATCGGATACTCGCCATATCATAAGGGAGAAACTCCGATTTATGGGGATATGCCGGGAAACGATAACCGATACCAGACCCACATTCCCCTCATGCAACGTCTAGGCGTGAACTATCTCCATGTCTTTCCGATTCGCATGCCTCCGAAGTTTTTTTCCGCTCTTGACCGCACCGATTTATGCTATGGTCAGGATATCTGGATAGACGATCGGGCCGAAGACTTCCTCAGCGAAACTTATCAATCCGCCACACTATCCCGGATCAAAGAAGCGATTGATCATACCTATGCGGTTGGCCGTCCAGACCGGCTGGTTCTTTTCTCCATTGGTGATGAGTTGCAGCCCAAGGCGATTCTGCGAACCGACGCCCGGCATCCGCAAGTGCATGATTATGCCGGCAAACATATCGTGGTAACTGGGCGAACACCAACGGAAGTTGCCATAGCAAGACTCATTGATCAAGCCATGGAATATGAGCTGACTCGTTACAGCCGCCGCCACCTTTATTGCCATACCAGCTTCACCCATATAGGCCCCCTGAACCGGTCAGACATACAAGTCCCCCAGTCTTCACTTCTAATCCCGGACATGGGCGACTTGGTCTGCCTCAACATTTACACCTATGCACGCGGTGTAATAACATCGCCGCCCGGATCCAAGACAGGGAGACGTTATCAAGGATATCTCGAAGAACTTTCAGCCATGATGCAAAAGCCCATTTTTATCACCCAGATAGGTCTTTCCACATCACCCTTTGAACCTAAACCATGGGCGCCGGGATTTGGCGGCCATCGTGTAACGGATGTACCGGCCATCTTCCGTTCTGTCTGGCAAGACATTACCACCGCACATGGACATGAAAAGTTCTGTGGAGTTGCCTTTTTCGAGCTGCATGATGAATGGTGGAAGGGTAGTAAACAGCCGATGGATTCAAAAAATCATGACCAAGATGACCCCGAAGAGTGGTTTGGAATTTATGAGATCAATGATGAAAACAGACTGATTCCCAAGGGAAAAATTCCTGACACCCTGCGTGATTTGTATGTCCCCAAGAGTTTAGATAGATACTCGCCTTGATCTTCGTTTCGGCCACAATGTAGGGGCGATGCTTGTCATCGCCCTTTTGGAGGGCGAACACAAGGTTCGCGCCCCTACAATTCTGTCACGGCACGAATAATGTCTGGCCGAAACGATGATCAAGGCCAACTCATTTACTCCTAAGTTCAGGAAATAGTTATATGTTAAAACAAATTGTTGAAGTAAAAGACATTAGCAAATATTTTGGAACAGTAGCTGCTGTGGATCATATTTCGTTTACTGTTTGGCCGGGTGAAGTCTTGGGTTTGTTAGGGCCAAATGGAGCTGGCAAAACTACGACAATTCAATTGTTATTGGGTCTTACAACATTAACTCATGGACAAATAGAAATTCTGGGTATGGATATTAAGACAAAACGAAATGAAATTCTTCAGCGTGTTAATTTTTCTTCAGCTTATATATCTCTTCCGAGTAATCTTACTGTGTACGAAAACCTTGTTGTATTTGCCAAACTCTATGGAATTCGTCATTATCGAAACAAAATTATGGAACTGTTAGAATTTTTTGATTTGTTACACATCCTCAATTCCCGTACAGGTATGCTGTCAACAGGTCAAATGACTCGACTTAACCTTACGAAATCTTTTATAAATGATCCAGAAATTATTTTTTTGGACGAACCTACCGCAAGTTTAGATCCAGAAGTAGCTTCACGAGTTCGAGAAAAATTAAAAAAAATCCAAATTGAAAAAAACGTCTCGATGATCTATACTTCTCATAATATGAATGAAGTGGAACTCATGTGCAATCGTGTTTTATTCATTGCTAACGGAAAGAATGTCCTCGAAGGAACGCCTAAAGAAATTAAAGAAAAGTCGGGTTCTCTTGAGGATGTATTTATTTCTATTGCACGTGCTACAAATTTTCAGATAAATAATTGCAAAGATGAACGATTGTAGGGGCGAGGCATGCCTCGCCCCTACGGGAATTTACATATAACGAATTAATTTTGGTGGTATCAAAAACATATGATTTCTAGAATAACAGGAATTTTACTGAGACATTTATATTTATACCAAAGAAGTCTTGTTCGGTGGATGGAATTATTCTTCTGGCCTTTAATGAACTTGTTGCTTTGGGGTTTTTTAACATACTACTTAAGAAACATAGAAATGCCTATTGCTATTAACTATCTGATTGGCGCAATGATTTTATGGGATATCCTTTACCGTTCACAACAAGGCATTACCCTTTCTTTAACTGAGGAATTTTGGTCAAAAAATATCATCAATATTTTTATAACTCCTATTCGCACATACGAACTTGTGATAGCGCTTTGTATTATCGGCTTTTTAAAAGCATTCATGACTATGGGGTTTCTTATTCTTATCTCATGGTATTTGTATCAGTTTAATTTGTTTGATTTAGGGTTTTCCCTTGCACCTTTTATTGGTAATCTTATCCTTTTTGGATGGTCTATTGGTATGATGACGATGTCTCTCGTACTTCGCTATGGAAATGCTGCAGACGCATTTATTTGGGGTATCCCTTTTTTAATTCAGCCAATTTCAGCAGTATTTTATCCTGTCGATGTGTTACCTCCATTTTTAAAGTTTTGTGCGTATGCATTACCATCTACATATATTTTTGAAGGTATGCGAACTGTGTTAAATGAAGGTGTTTTTAATATTTCTTTGGTCTATTTATCTTTCTGTATGAATCTGTTGTATTTATCGGCAGGAGCTTTTTATTTTTCATGGATGTTACGTCGCGTTCGTGAAAAAGGATTGCTAAGCAAAACAAGTATAGAATAATTGTACACTAAACCATCTACAGATTTTCAGATAAATAATTGCAAAGATGAACGATTGTAGGGGCGAGGCATGCCTCGCCCCTACGGGAATTTACCATTCCTTATTTTGCTCTCAATCGTGAAATTTAATATCTGAAAAGCTATATAAATACCTTAACTTCAGATGATTTTTGACCCTTGCTTTGACAATCGATGGAATAAATGGTTTTTGAACATAATCAACGCCGCCAAGTTCCATCCCTTTTCCATTGTCTTCAGTTTCACTCATGGATGTCATAAAAATAATTGGAATAGGTGATGTCAGCGGATCGTTGTGTAATGTTTGGCAAACCTCGTAACCATCCATTTCCGGCATGATAATGTCTAAAAGAATCAGGTCAGGTTTTTGGGTCTGTGCAAGCTCAATTGCACTTTTCCCATTTGTTGCGACAAGAATACGATAGTCCGCTTTAAACATATCAACAAGCATTTTGATGTTTATTGGCGTATCATCCACAATCAACAGCGTTGATTTTTCTTCCTGATGCTTCGCAATAGCATTCATCACAATGGGTTTTTCAGGTGCTTGTCTTTCTTTAGCAAACCACTCTTCAAGTGAAGATATTACCCTGCTCATTTCCTGAGTGAGCTGGTGGAGTAATGGTTCAGATGCATTTTTATCCGCTTGCTTGATCATGGATTCTACTTGTTGAGTTCGTAAAAATAAGTCTTGTGCGCCAATATTCCCAGATACGCCTTTCAGCGTATGCACCAGCCGTTCTGCGGTTGTCCATTCCTGTTTGTCTATTGCCGCTTGAATATGCTGAGAAACATCTCGGTATTCGGTAAGAAATTCTTTCAGAATGTCAATATAAAGAGATCGATTCCCTCCTATATGCTTAAGCCCGGAAACAATATCAATTCCTTGAAGTGAGTCAGGAAATTCGATTGTTTTATTATCAATATCTGATGGTTTAGATTCAATAGGCTTACTTATTCGTTCAATGGGTTTGATCCATTTAACTAAAGTTCTATACAACTCATTTGTATCAATCGGTTTGGATACATAGTCATTCATGCCTGATTCAATACATTTTTCTTTTTCACCTGTCATGGCATGAGCTGTTAGCGCAATAATTGGCAAATCCTTAAACTGAGGATTCTGCCGTATATGACGGGTTGCTTCATATCCATCCATATCCGGCATTTGTACATCCATAAGTACCGCATCAAAAGGAGACAGACTGCCATTCAGTATATTCAACGCCTCTTGTCCATCCTGAGCAACCGTAACAGACAATCCAATCAGCTTCATTATTTCAACTGCAGTTAACTGATTGATTTTATTGTCTTCAACGAGCAATATCTGTGCACCGTGAATTAATTCGATGCCATCGATTTCCTGTTCCTCTATGAGTAACGGGTTTAGCTCAAAGGATGATCGCATTCCAAGTGAATCATCGATGTGGTGTTCAGTTACACCCAATTGAGCTGTAAAAGAAAATGTGCTTCCTTCCCCTTGTGTACTGGCAACTGTAATTTCACCGCCCATCATTTCCACTAATGATTTACTAATCGCCAGCCCAAGTCCTGTGCCTCCATATTTCCGTGTTATTGAACCATCTAATTGAGAAAAAGACTTAAACAATTCACTCATTTTTTGCTGAGATATTCCTATTCCAGTATCCTGCACTGAAAATTGTAACATGATCTGATTTTCACTGTCTATGCCCTGTGAATCAATTCTCTCGATATGGATCCATATATGGCCTTTTTCTGTAAATTTTATAGAATTATTGCATAGATTTATTAAAATTTGACTGAGACGAAGAGGATCACCTAAAAGCTGATTGGGAACATCCGGATTCACGTTAACTACGATTTCCAATTTTTTTTCTTGTGCGGCAAGTCCTATCACATTGCCAAGATGTTCAAGAACTGCATCCAAATGAAAAGCAACTCGTTCTAATGTCAGTTTGCCTGCCTCAATTTTTGAAAAATCCAGAATATCATTAATAATACCCAATAACGATTTTGCAGAAAAAATAATCTTGCTCAGATAATTGCGTTGGCTATCCGTGAGTTGGCTTTTTAATACCAGTGTTGTTAAGCCAATAATCCCATTCATTGGCGTTCTGATTTCATGACTCATATTGGCAAGAAATTCACCTTTGGCTTGGTTTGCCTTTTCAAGTTTGATGAGATTTTCATTTAAAGCAATGGTACGTTCTTTAACTTTATCTTCCATCATCAAATATAATTTGGCATTTTCAATGGCAATGGCGGCTTGAGCAGATAAAATTTTTAACACTTCTAAACGGTCTTTTGTAAACGCATCCGTAACCAGATTATTTTCTATATATACAATACCGACTAACTGAGATTTATGAAGAATCGGCGTACAAATAATTGACTTGGGTTGGTGTTGGATGATGTATTCATCGGCAATAAACATTCCTTCTTTCACAGGATCCCGTAACACTACATTTTCGTGGGTCTTTGCGACATAATTGATAAGTGATAAAGGTAATATCGGTTCCTTGCCTGAAGATAAACTCTCAATCGGAATCATATGTAACTCGGGTACAACCTCTTGCTGAACTGATTTCCACTCTGCCTGTATGAATAAATTCCCTTGATTTTCCAACAATAGAAAACAATTATGGCCTCCAACATTTTCGATTGCCAATTGAATCAAGTGCTTGATGATATGCGATAGAATAATTTCTTCTGAGATCGTCTGACAGGCTTTAAATATGGTACTATAATCTAACTGTCTTGAAACTAACTCATTTGAAGTCGTGATCGGTTTTTGAATGGTATGAAGTAAATTATCTACAGCAGT
>PDZT01000065.1 GCA_002753105.1 Deltaproteobacteria bacterium YD0425bin50
TTCGTTGGCAGCAGAAATTGCATCTGTAATTGAAAAGATACCAAGCTGTTTACCCTCTGAATCAATTAACCGAACTTCTTTTGCCCTAATATTTTCATTGATATTGATGCGATCGTGCCTATTTATACGCCTTCCTCCTTCATTATCTCAATATTGTAATTCGCCAAAATACGACAATCAATGAAGATTCTCGCTACATGATATCGCTTATAAAATCAAGAAAAATTTTAAATCATATTCGTCGAATTATAAAAATAAAGACTATTGATTCAATCTTGACATATCTTACTGAATTCTTTATTTATCATCTAATAATCAACATAATGTAATTTTAGGACATTTTGGATCATGAACTCACAAATAAAAATGGAGGGGCGTACAATGATACTGGTCTTAACGCCTAAATAAAAAAACAGTTTGTAAGTATGGGTTTTTCTTTTTGGCGCGTACCAATAAGTGATTGAATGTCACAAAGGGGTACGCGTTTTTCTGTATTATAGAGGTCAAATAACAGGATATAAGCGTTATTATATTAGGATAATTGAGGATTTTAAGAGAAAAGGGCAAGGAGACAGCGGGTATGCCAAAAATAAAAACAAATAGATCGGCAGCGAAACGATTTAAACTAACTGGATCGGGTAAATATAGTTTTCGGAAAGCGTTTGCTAGTCATATTTTAACAAAAAAGGCGTCTAAGCGTAAGCGCCATCTAAGGCAGGATCAGATACTAGATCAGGCAAATCTTAAAATGATAAAACGATTGTTGCCTAATGGCTGATTCGTTTTTTTTTATTTATGTTAAGGAGAATCGTCAATGAGAGTAAAAAGAGGATTTAAATCAAGAAGACGACACAAGAAATTACTTAAACTGGCTAAAGGCTTTCGGGGTGGAAGAGGTAGGGTCTTGCGAGCAGCGGCTGATGCGGTAGATAAGGCATTGATGTATGCTTACAGGGATCGAAAAACAAGAAAGCGTGAGTATCGAAAATTATGGATTGTAAGAATAAATGCAGCCGCAAGAATGAATAGCCTGTCTTATAGTCAATTTACTTATGGTATAAAGAAAGCTAGTATTCAGTTGGATCGAAAAGTTCTTGCAGACCTTGCGATATCTGATCCTTTGGTTTTTTCTGAAATCGCAGCTAAAGCAAAAGCTCAGGTTGCATAATGAATTTGGGCTTTTATATATATTCGAGTATAAAAAATTAGGTTGAGCCGTGCAAGTTAAAAAAGAAGAATTAACTATTGATCAAATTATTCATCAGGCATTAGATTCCTTGTCGCAGGCATCCACTGTTGACCAAATTAAGATTCTTCAAGCCCATTATTTAGGTCGAAAAGGCTTGATTACACAATTTTTACGCAGTATTTCAACTATGCCTCAAGATATGAGACCTGCGGCTGGGAAAAAAGTGAATGAAGCGAAACAGGTATTTGAAGAAAAGCTTAAAGAACGGACTGCATACCTTGAATATTTAGCTTCAAAGAATGATGCAGGTATTGACGTAACATTACCAGGTCGATTTTCTCCGTATGGAACGCTTCATCCCATTACCCAAATAACTAATGAAATTTGCAGGATATTTCGAAGTATTGGCTTCCAAATTGTTGAAGGGCCTGAAATTGAAACAGATTACTATAATTTTGAAGCATTGAATATTCCTAAAGATCATCCCGCCCGGGATATGCAGGATACATTTTATGTTTCTGATTCCATTTTATTGCGAACCCATACATCCCCCATGCAAATTCGGACAATGAAAAAAATATCACCACCATTACGAATTATTGCTCCGGGTAAGGTCTATCGGTGTGATTCAGATATTACTCATACTCCAATGTTTCATCAAGTCGAAGGACTCATGGTGGATAAATATATTTCTTTTGCTGACTTAAAAGGAATATTGACACTATTCGTGCATGAAATGTTTGATCCGTCAACCAGTCTGCGGTTTCGTCCGAGTTTTTTTCCATTTACAGAACCAAGTGCAGAAGTAGATATTCGTTGTGTTATGTGTAAGGGTGCAGGGTGTAGGGTATGCTCCCAAACCGGATGGCTTGAAGTATTAGGTGCAGGTATGGTTCACCCTAACGTATTTAGAAATGTGAATTATAATACTGATACCTATTCGGGGTTTGCATTTGGTATGGGAGTTGAACGTATTACCATGCTCAAGTATGGTATTGATGATATTCGCAAATTTTTTGAGAATGATTTAAGATTCTTAGGGCAATTTTAATATGAAAGTAAGTTTAAACTGGCTTCGGGAATATATTCAAGATATAGGAGAAGTGAATGACATAACTTACGGTTTAACAATGGCTGGTTTGGAAGTCGAATCAGTCGATGATCGTTATGCCTACCTTGCTCCGGTTGTTGCAGGAAAAATTATTGATATTCAACCCCATCCTCGTGCAGATCATTTAACCGTATGTGCTGTTATTACGAAAAAGGTTGGTAAATCTCCGGTTCAGATTGTATGTGGTGCAGGAAATATTTTTGTGGATGCAATCGTACCTGTTGCTTTCCCGGGGACATCACTTATTGACGGTTCTGTTTTAAAAGAACAGGAAATACGAGGCGTATATTCTTATGGAATGTTGTGCAGTGAATATGAGCTGGGGATTGGTTTAGATGATTCTGGGGTGATGATATTAGCAAAAGATGTGCAATTGGGTTCATCTATTAAGGATGTATTCAATTTATCAGATATTGTGATTGATGTGAGTATTACACCGAATCGGCCAGATTGTCTTTGCATAATTGGTATTGCACGTGAAATTGCTGCAATTTTACAAAAAAAATTAATCTATCCAGATACGTTCCATACGATTATTGAAGATAATATGGAAATCAATAAGCTTGCTTCTGTTCAGATTCAGGATACAAGCTTGTGTCCACGATATACAGCTAAACTTGTGATAGATATCTCTGTAGAACCATCTCCATTTTGGTTACAGGATAGATTGCGATCAATCGGCCAAAGACCAATAAACAACATTGTTGATATTACTAATTTTGTGATGATGGAGATGGGACAGCCTCTTCATGCGTTTGATTTTGATTTATTAGCAGGAAAAGGAATTGTTGTCCGAAGAGCTCTTCAAAACGAATTGTTTACCACGCTTGATGGAAAGCAACGTAACTTAAATCATGACATGTTAATGATATGTGATAAGGCAAAACCAGTAGCTATTGCTGGTGTGATGGGGGGAATGAACTCTGAAATTCATCAAACAACAAAACATGTCTTAATTGAAAGCGCTAATTTTAATCCATCATCTATCCGAAGAACGTCAAAAAAACTTGGGTTGACTACTGAAGCTACCTACCGTTTTGAACGAGGTGTTGATCCAAATGGAACGGTTCGAGCTATCAACCGTGCCGCTCAACTTATGGTTGATATAGCAAAAGGTAAGTTAATCTCTGGCGTTATCGATGTATATCCTTTTCCAGTTGCTCCTAAAGAAATCTCAGTAACCTTAGATCGGACAAATTCATTTTTAGGGACAAATTTAACAGAACATGAAATCATAGCATCCTTGGAATCCATTGAATTTCAGGTCAATAAAATTTCAGCAAATAGCTTTAAAGTGATTTCGCCAACATTTCGCGTAGATGTTTCACAACCCGAAGATATTATTGAAGAAGTAGCGCGACGTGTTGGGTATCAGCATATCCCTGTAAAATTACCTGTTATTGAGACCAAGATTGAAAAACAGCCCAATTTGATAGAATTAAGAACAAGGACTCGACAAATTCTCTGTGGTTTTGGTTTTTGTGAGGTCGTAAATTATAGTTTTGGATCTAAGCAGGATTGTGATTATTTGCTTTTAAACAGTGGTGATATTCAAAGGCAGGTAGTTGAACTGCTTAACCCGCTAGCTGAAGAACAATCGGTTATGAGACCGTCGTTATTACCTGCTATGCTTGGCACGATTCAACGAAATATTACAAGACAAATAAAAACGTTGCGAATTTTTGAAATTGGACATGTGTATCAGTCAAATGGTAAGCATACTCAACCTGTTGAAACAGAAATGGTTGTTGGTGCGTGGACAGGTGATCGCTTATCTGTTCCCTTGTACAATAAAGCAATGGAATGTGATTTTTATGATATCAAAGGAATTGTAGAAAGTTATCTTAATGCTATAAGTATTCCAGATGTTTCCTTTAATTTTGAAAAAAATACAGGTTTAACGTATTTAAAACAAGGATATACCGCAGAAATATACTCTAATCAAGAATATCTCGGCGTAGTGGGGCTCTGCCATCCGATGGTGCTTAAAAATTACGGCATTGAACAGGAAGTTTATTTGTTTGAATTGAATTTTGATAAAATGGATATGTTACGGATAGAACAAAAGAAATATCATGCATATTCGAAGTATCCTTCTTTATCACGAGATATTACTTGTATTGTTGATCATTCAGTGTCTAGTATCGATATAGTGAATAGCATTTCTGAATTGAACGAGCCCTTAATTGAACACATTGACATAGTTGATGTATATGATCAACCACCAATTCCAAAAGGTAAAAAAAGTATTTCGATACGAATTGTATATCAATCTATGGAAAAAACACTTGAATATCCAATGGTTAATCCAATTCATCAAAAAATTGGTTTATATATCGCAGATAAATTTCAAGCTTTATTTCAAGAGAAGTCTGATAGTTCTGATTCGTTATCTTTGAATACCTCAATTTGATATTTAATAAATAATTCTTGACAAATGTGGTCATTTTGTTACTATTTAGTCTTTAATGCGGGTATAGCTCAGTTGGTAGAGTACAAGCTTCCCAAGCTTGGTGTCGCGAGTTCAAATCTCGTTGCCCGCTTTATGTTTCCTTTTGGTCTTTTGAATCAAAGGGACTCTGTATCATGTCTTTATTAAAGAGATGGATATGATGGTTAGGATCGAAAGAATTTAACATAGGCTGAGACAGAGCTTCTATTAGTTAGGGAAATAGAAAAGGAAACGGGCATATGCCCGTTTTTTTATTTTTTATTGTTAAAATGGTTAATCTTATATTTGGTTAGTGGATATAATTGTCTTGAAAGTCAATAGCATTTTTAAGTTATGCTCAACCCATTACGGAGTTTTGGCATGTTTATAGCAGAAGTAAAACGAATTGTTGAGCAGGTCAGCAGGGATAAAGGGATTGGCGCAGATAAGTTAATTAAAACCCTTGAAGAAGCGATTGTTTCTGCTGCTAGAAAAAAATTGGGCACTAAAGCGGATATTGAAGTTCAATATAATGAAAAGGCAGGCGAAATAGAAGTTTTTCAATTCAAGGAGGTCGTTGAAAAGGTCATTGATCCCGATGCTCAGATCAGTGTGATCGAGGGACGAAAGCTTGATGAAGAATGTGAAATTGGAGATAGTCTGGGAGTTAAGGTAGATACGTCTAGTTTTGGAAGAATTGCAGCTCAATCTGCTAAGCAGGTTATTATTCAAAAAATGAAAGACGCCGAGCGGAATGCTATTTATGAAAATTACATTGATAAGCGTGGAGATATTGTAAACGGCATTGTTCAGCGTATAGATCGAAGTGATATTATTGTAAACTTGGGTCAGACTGAAGCAATTTTACCTATAAAAGAACAAATAAAAAATGAAACGTATAAAAGAGGCGATCGAGTAAGGGCTTATATTTTAAAGGTGCTCTCAGACTCAAAAGGACCTCAAATAATTCTTTCGAGAACTCATCCTGAATTTTTAATTAATCTTTTTAAAACAGAAGTACCGGAAATCAACGAAGGTATTGTCTCTATCATGAGTGCTACTCGTGAACCGGGACGTAGGGCAAAAATTGCAGTAACCTCATCAGATTCAAATATTGATCCTGTAGGTGCGTGTGTCGGTGTTAAAGGAAGCCGAGTACAGAATGTTGTTCAAGAGTTGCGTGGAGAAAAAATTGATATTGTTTTATGGAATCTTGATCCAGCAAAGTATGTCTGTAATGCTTTAGCACCTGCAGAGATATCTAGAGTGATTATTGATGAAGATAATAAAAGTATGGAGGTTATAGTTCCAGATGAACATTTATCTGTTGCAATTGGCAAAAATGGTCAAAATGTTCGTCTTGCATCAAAACTGACTGGATGGGATTTGGATGTCAAGAGTGAAGCGAGATATAGCCAGGCGATGCGCGAAGGTTATGAATCATTGATGTCGCTTCCCGGTGTGGGAATGCAGTTGGCAGATGCTTTCTGCGAGAAAGGTTTTTTTTCGATCGATGATCTGAGGCTCGCAAGCATTGATGATTTTCTCCAAGTACGTGGAGTAACTCCAGAATTGGCAGAGAGTCTTCTTCAATATTTAAACAATCCAAATAGCAATGACTCAAAAAATATATCAGAAGAAGAAAAAACAACATAGATAGATAGATATAACTGCATGAAATATACTATTTGTATGAATAATTATTGGACAAGTCAGATTTTCTGGGTAGATTCAATTGTGTTCGGAGGGGAACTATGGCAAAGATGAGAGTTTATGAGCTTGCCAAGGCTCTTAATTTAACAAATAAGGCGCTTGTAGACACTATTAAACATTTGAATATTGAAATCCGAAGTCATATGAGTTCACTCGAAGATGAGCATATTGAAATCATTCGGAATAGGTTTAAAGAAAAAGATCCAGATAAATATGATAAAAAAGGTGCAAAAGCGACTGTTATACGTCGTCGTAAAAAAAGTGATGATGAGGAATTTGGTTCCTCCAATATAAAGGACAAAGATGATCATATTATTGAAAGTGAAGATATGTTATCCTATTCCTCGAAGCCTACAGTACTTGAAGAATCAGATGTTACAATTGAACATGATCAGAATAGGGTAGATGATGATATAAAATCATCTGATATTCAGGAAGATGAGCATGGGGTTGTTGATTTAAAAAATAATAAGGCAATGGAATTTACGTCAGAACAAAAAATAACAGACCACGCTCAAGAACCTAAAGAATCTGTTGTTGTCCCATCAGATAGTATTGAAGCCGTACCGGATGTCCTCAATGAACTGAAAGAAAAACAAACTGTTGATAAAGATAGTCAGCATTATGAACCCTCTTTAACAAATAAGAATATTGGATCGACGGTGGTTGTCGCTCCTGTTATTGTTACAAATGAGACAATAATACCACCGATTGATACCAAGATTGATGTAAAAAAAGAAAATTTTGTAAAACATCCGAAATCGAAAAAAAAATTAAAACAGTCTTCTGCACGTATTATTAAGCTTCCAGATCCTATTGAAGTTGCATCAAAACCTATCCCTATTCCAGCAGAGGATATTCCAAAAAATCCTGATCAGAAAGCTGGAAAAAAATATTTTCATGTTACCGAAGACAAAAATGATGATCTTTTGTTAGAAGATGATCATCTTGGTAAGGATCCCAAAAGAAAACATGTAAAATTTATCAATGAATTTGAAAAAGAGAAAAAAATAATTCGAAAGAAAACTCCATTTCGTAAAAAATCAATCGTTGAAGGTAAGGCATTATATGAACCTGAAGTTCCTGTTCCAAATAAAAAATTACGTAAGCTTTCAAAGCAAAAAATGCAGCCAGAAAGTCAAAAAACTCAACTCACAACACCAAAAGCAATAAAAAGACGTATTAAAATAGATGATACAATTGTGTTGTCAGATTTGGCAAAGCGAATGGGAATTAAAGCAAATGAAATGATTCAAAAACTCATGACATTGGGAGTCATGGTTACTGTTAATCAAACGATTGATTTTGATACAGCAGTATTAGTTGCAGCAGAATTTGAGTATGAATTAGAAAGAGCCTCATTTGAAGAAGAAACGTTTTTACAAGTCAAAGAAGATGATCCCGATAATCTGAAATCACGTCCACCTGTTGTTACAATAATGGGGCATGTAGATCACGGAAAGACATCGTTGCTTGATGTTATTCGAAAAACAAAGGTTGCACAAGGAGAAGCAGGTGGTATTACACAGCATATTGGTGCCTATCATGTAACATTACCCAGAGGACAAATTGTTTTTTTAGATACTCCCGGACATGAGGCGTTCACGGCGATGCGTTCAAGAGGTGCTAAGGTAACCGATTTGGTGATTTTGGTCGTTGCAGCAGATGATGGTGTTATGCCCCAGACTATTGAAGCGATTAATCATGCAAAGGCCGCAGAGGTTCCGATTATTGTTGCTATCAATAAAATTGATAAAGAGAACGCTGAACCCGGCAGAATAAAAAGAGAGCTTGCAGAACATTCTGTACTTGCAGAAGATTGGGGAGGGCAAACCATTTTTGTTGAAGTCTCTGCTAAAAAAAATATTGGTATTGATGATTTGCTTGAGATGATCCTGCTTGAAGCAGAGGTGCTTGAATTAAAAGCGAATCCAAATAAATTAGCTAGAGGTCATGTTATAGAAGCAAAACTGGATTCTGGTCGCGGGCCTGTTGCTAGTGTACTAATTAAAGAAGGGACTCTTCGTTTAGGTGAGCCTGTTGTTTGCGGGACATATTATGGAAAAATTCGTGCGATGGTGAACGATCAAGGCGTTACTGTAACTGAGGCAGGGCCTTCAATGCCTGTTGAACTTATCGGATTAAGCGGCGTACCTATGGCTGGTGATGAATTCATTGCCTTGACAGATGATAAGACAGCCAGACAAATCAGTGCCCATCGTCTTTTAAAACAAAGAGCAAAAGAGTTGGCTAAAACCAGTCGCCTGAGTTTAGAAGGCTTATTTGAACAAATGGAAGAAGGCAACCTCAAAGAATTGAATCTCATTATTAAGACGGATGTTCATGGTTCAATTGAAGCCATTAGAGATTCATTAATGAAATTATCTTCCACTGAAGTTAAAATTAATGTGATTCACGCTGCAACAGGAACGGTTACAGAATCCGATGTGTCATTAGCTTCAGTTTCAAATGCTATTATTATTGGTTTTAACGTTCGTCCTAGTTCAAAAGTCATGGAAATCGCAAATGAAGAAAAAGTGGATATCCGTTTTTATGACGTTATCTATAATGCCGTAAAAGATATTCAGGAAGCCATGATTGGCATGATGGATTCAAGTTTTAAAGAGATGGTTTTAGGCAGAGCAGAAGTCAGAGAGGTATTCGTTATTCCTAAAAAAGGAGCTATTGCCGGATCCTATGTTACCGATGGTAAAATTGAACGTGGACAAAAAATTAGAGTAATTCGCGATGGTATTGTGGTATATGATGGGAAGCTTTCATCGTTAAAACGGTTTAAAGACGATGCCAAAGAAGTCTTAACCGGATATGAATGCGGTATTGGGATTGAAAACTTTAATGACATTAAAAAAGGGGATATCCTAGAATGTTATTGGATTGATGAAATCAGACCCAACATTTTATAGGATAACAGATGAATATTAAGGTAGTGGCTACGCTTTTTTTTAGAGGAGGTAACGGATGAAATCTTTTACCAGATCAGAGCGGGTAGGTACACAAATACAAAAGATCATATCAGACATGATGCATAAAGATGTTAATGATCCGCGTCTTGATTTAGCGACCATTACAGCGGTTAAAATGACAGAAGATCTAAAGTTTGCCAATATTTTTTTTGCAATTTCAGGAGGTCAAAAAAATATTGATGATGCTTCGGATGGGTTTAAAAGTGCATCAGGTTTTATTAAGAGAGAACTTGCAAAACAACTCAACTTAAAATACATGCCTGATATTAAGTTTAGTTATGATGATTCTTTTGACACTGGTGCGCGCATTGAGCTCTTATTAAAACAGATTCAACTTAATCCTTTATGATGATCCTTGAACACTTAGAAAAGAAAAAGAATATCTTAGTAGTGTCTCATATACAACCCGATGGCGATGCATTAGGTTCAATGTTAGCAATGGGTCTTTTCCTAGAAAAATTAGGAAAAACCGTTACAATGTTTAATGAGAACCAAGTACCTGCAATATATCGGTTTTTACCCCAAATGCATCGAATTGTCCAATCGTATGAAGATATCAATAAATTCGATGCTGCAATAATTCTTGATTGTGGTGATTTAAAACGAATCGGAGAGATTTATCGTGTCATTGAACACATTCCATTAATACTTAATATTGATCACCATTCAACAAATACAAAGTTTGGGCACTACCAATTGATCAACCCTGATGCGTGTGCAACAGTTGAAATTATCTATCATTTAATTAAAGAAGTTGGCATCACCATCGATCTTGATATTGCTTATTCTATTTATACGGGTATTCTTACGGATACAGGGTCATTTCGTTTTCAGAATACAAATGGTGATTCATTTAAAATTGCAATGGAAATGATAGAATTGGGAGTTCAACCCTATCTTGTTGCAAGTAAAGTATATGATACCTATTCGCTTGGACGCATAAAGCTGTTAAACATGGTATTAGACTCCATAGAATTGTCAGCAAATGGAAAAATGTCAATCATGTTACTGACATCAGATATGCTGAAGGAAACGGGTATCAAAATTGAAGATGTAGATGGTCTTATTAATTATGCTAAACAAATAGAAGATGTGAAAGTCGCTGCCTTGATCCAAGAAATCAGTAAAAATACTGGGAAACAAGTGAATGGCAGTAAAGGATTGTTCCACGTAAGTCTAAGATCAAATGGGGGGCTGGATGTCTCTTCTATTGCTTTGGTGCATGGAGGCGGTGGACACAAAACTGCCGCGGGGTTTAGCATAGAATCCACGCTATTGGATATTAAAAACGAAATGTTTTGTATTTCAGAAAGATTGTAAATTTTGTCAATAAAACAGTTACAGGAAAACATGGATGGCATTCTCATTATTGACAAACCACCAGACTGGAGTTCCGCTCAAGTTGTAGCAAGCCTTAAACGGTTAAGTCATGCTAAAAAGGCCGGACATACAGGTATTTTAGATCCATATGCTACAGGGATTATGATATGCTGTTTGAATCGAGCCACTCGGTTATCTCGTTTTTTTTTAGAAGGCAATAAATCCTATGAAGCGATTCTTTGTCTCGGAATCGAAACCGACACGCAAGATTTTACAGGAAAAAAAAATGTAGTCATGGATCCCCAGAATATTACAGATGCTCAGATCGAAGCTGCTTTTAAACAATGTATTGGGCAACAGGAGCAATCACCACCTCTATTTTCAGCACTTAAGCATGAAGGTACCCCTTTATACAAACTTGCACGAAAGGGGATTTTTATTCAGAAACCACCACGAACCATTCATATTTATTCACTACACATTCTTGAAATTCACAATCCTTATGTTCGGTTTCAGGTAAGTTGTTCAACTGGAACATATATTCGTACTCTGTGTAATCATTTAGGTAAATTGCTAGGTTGTGGTGCGCATTTAACATCATTAAAAAGAACAGAATCTTGTGGATTTACAATGGACGATGCAGTGAGCATGGAAACAATTTCAGCCTATGCTTCACGGAAAGCTATTCCAGAACTCTTGATTAACATGGCTGATGCTCTTCGTCATCTTCCTGAATACATAGCAAATGAAGATTTGCTTCAAAAAATTGCAAACGGAAAGCCAGTTAACGAATCGGATGGCTTGCCAATGACAAAAAAATATCTCAAGGTTGTTGATACACAAAATCACTTGCATGCGGTATTAATGTGTGCAAAAGATAACCAGTATCACTATTGTTGTGTGTTTAACGAATCTTTATAACATGGATTAGAAAATAATTGATGTATAATGTTATTATGGAGGTAAAAAATGGTAATGACCGCAGAAAATAAAAAAATGTTAATCGATCAATATAAACTTCATGAAACCGATACAGGTTCCCCTGAGGTTCAAATTGCATTGTTATCGCATCGAATAAGCTATTTAACAGAGCATTTAAAAGCACATAAAAAAGACCATCATTCCAGAAGAGGCCTGTTGATGTTGGTTGGGCAACGGCGCCAAATGTTAGAGTATGTTAAAAGTAAAGACATAAGTCGCTACAAGACTATTGTTGAAGCACTTGGTTTACGAAGATAGATATCCTATCGTCCAAATTATATTATTTGAGGTTCAGGAGAAAAGAATGGAAGTTGAATTATCCGCAAATTTAAGTGGGAAATTATATACATTTCGTAGTGGGAAGATTGCAAAACAGGCTGCTGGATCGGTTCTTGTTCAGTATGGAGAAACTATAGTTTTGGTAACTGTCGTATCATCCAATGAAGTTCAGGAAAGTGTTGATTTTATACCACTTTCAGTAGAATATCAGGAAAAAATTTATTCCGCTGGAAGAATACCCGGTAATTATTATCGACGTGAAATGGGTAGGCCAACCGAAAAAGAAATATTGACATGTCGTTTGATTGATCGTCCAATAAGGCCTTTATTCCCTAAAAACTATCATTATGAGACACAGATTATTGCAACTGTTCTTTCAATGGATCGGGAAAATGATCCAGATGTGTTAGCCATGGTAGGCGCTTCAGCAGCACTTTCCATTTCAGATATTCCATTTAATGGACCTATTGCAGGTGTACGTGTTGCTAGAATCAATAATGAATTCATTATTAATCCCACGATTAGTCAAGCCAAAGATGCAGATATTAATATTGTTGTAGCAGGTTCTAAAACCGGAGTGATTATGGTTGAAGGAGGGGCGAACATTGTTAGTGAACAAGAAATGCTTGATGCAATTTTTTATGGGCACAAAGCCATGCAACCCCTCATAGAACTTCAAGAACAGTTTGTGCAAAAAATCGGTAAGCCAAAACGAATCGTGGCTCAGGCTCAAGAAATTGATCCTGAATTGAGTTCGCTTATTGAAAGCCGAGTTGCTGATAAAATGAAAATCTGTCTTTGTATCAAGGAAAAAGCAAAAAGAAATCAAGCCTTGCATGAATTGAAATTAAATTCCCTTGCGGATATTGAACAAACATATCCAAACCAAAAAAATGAAATTAATGAAATATGGAATACTTTAAAAAGACAGCTATGTCGTAATATTATTGTGTATGACGGACAGCGTATTGATGGCAGACAATATGATGAGATCAGACCCATTGAATGTGAAGTGGGTTTGCTTCCACGGCCTCACGGGAGCGCTTTATTTACTCGGGGTGAAACTCAGGTATTAGGCATATTAACTTTAGGTTCTGGGTATGATGAACAGCGAATTGAGACGTTGTCCGGTGATGAAGCAAAGCCATTTATGCTGCATTATAATTTTCCTCCATTTTCAGTTGGAGAAGTTAAGCGGCTTTCTGGTCCATCACGAAGAGATATTGGGCATGGTCATTTAGCTACAAGAGCAATAGAAAAAGTGATGCCAGCTAAAGAAGAGTTTAATTATACAGTACGTTTGGTTGCAGAAGTTACTGAATCGAACGGTAGTTCTTCAATGGGAACCGTATGTGCCGGCACATTAGCATTAATGGATGGTGGTATCCCAATTAAAGCTCCTGTTTCTGGAATCGCGATGGGGCTTGTTAAAGAAGGGGATCACGTTGTCATTCTTTCAGATATTTTAGGTGATGAAGATCATACAGGTGATATGGATTTTAAGGTCGCAGGAACCAAAGATGGAATTGCGGCCATGCAAATGGATATTAAAATCAGTGAAATTACAAAAGATATTTTAGAAAAAGCATTGGAACAAGCTCGTGTCGGTCGGTTACATATTCTTTCGAAAATGATGGAAACGCTTGACACTGTCCGGACTACGATGTCACTCTATGCGCCTAAAGTAAGTACAGTTCAAATTAATCCAGATAAAATCCGGGAAATTATTGGTTTAGGCGGAAAAAAAATACGCGCTATACAACAGGAAACCAATACGAGAATTGAAATTGAAGATTCGGGTCTTGTAAAAATATCCGGAGATAACAAAACTGACTGTGATGCTGCTATAAAAATCGTAAGTGATATTGCCTTAGACCCTGAAATTGGAGAGATATATGACGGTCTTGTTGTGAAAACAACTGATTTTGGTGCATTTGTCCAAATAAAATCAGGAGTCGATGGACTTGTTCATATTTCGGAACTTGCTCATCATCGCGTGAAAAAAGTAACAGATATTGTTAAAGAAGGAGACACTATTAAAGTGAAGGTACTCGAAATTTCAGGTGATGGAAAAATTCGTCTCAGTCACAAATCTACATTAGAGAATGATCATGGATCAAAATATTAATAAAACTATTCTTAGCAATGGCGTTCGGATTTTAACCAAAAAAATACCCTATGTTCGGTCTGTTTCAATGGGTGTTTGGGTAAATATAGGGGCGCGTGATGAACAGGAATCGGAAAACGGTTTATCACATTTTATTGAACATATGCTTTTCAAAGGTACAAAAAAAAGAACCGCTTTTCAAATTGCCAAAGAATTTGATGCGATTGGAGGGCAGACGAATGCGTTTACATCCATGGAACATACCTGTTATTATGCTAAAGTCTTAGATGTCAATTTAGAAAAAACAGTGGATATCCTATGCGATATTTTTTTGAATTCGCAATTCAATCAGATGGAAGTTGAAAACGAGCGAACTGTGATATTACAAGAAATTGGGATGATTGAAGATACACCCGAAGAATATGTCCATCATTTGCTAGAACAGAATTTTTGGGCAGACCATCCATTGGGAAGGTCTATTTTAGGGGCACCTGAGCGTGTCATGAATTTTCATGCGGATGAAATAAAAGAGTTTTTTATTAAACTATACCAGCCAGATCGTATAGTTATATCCATTGCGGGGAATCTTGAACATAATCAAGTGATCAACCAATTAGGGCCAATTTTCGAGTCTATTCACCCGACGTATCAATTGCCAGAACGCATCAAGCCCAAGCCTATATCTTGTGCAAAAATTCATTACCGGGATTTAGAGCAAACTCATATTTGTCTTGGCATGGAAGGGTTAAGTATTATCGATCCACGTCGTTATGCATGTAATGTGTTAAATACGATCTTAGGCGGTAATATGAGTTCTATGCTTTTTCAACAAGTTAGAGAACAACGCGGCTTGGCTTATTCTGTATATTCTTTTTCAGTTTCGAATGTAGATACAGGTTTATTTGGTATTTATGCGGGTGTTGCAAAGGAAAATTTTAAACCCGCATTACAACTTATCATCAATCAACTAAAAGAACTGAAGACGCATTCTTTATCTCAAAGTGAACTTGATGATGCTATACAATATACGAAAAATAATATATTGTTATCCATAGAAAGTACAGATAGCCAAATGGTTCGTTTAGCTCAAAATGAAATACACTATGGCCGCAATATTTCTATTGATGAACTGATTAACAAAATTGAATCTGTTACAGATAAAGAAGTCATGGAAATTGCGAGAACAATTTTTGATCCGAATCGATCTTGTCTTACCATTCTTGGCCCTATAGATGAAACAGAATCCATAGAAGAGATACTACACGACGCATGGAAATGCCCGTAACTGTTCTGATTCAAAAACTGCGTCCCAATCAGGATACAGATATTCCTTACCCAACGTATATGACTGAATTTGCAGCAGGAATGGATATTTATGCTGCAATTCAAGATCAATATATGCTTTTACCCGGTGAAATTGCTATTATTCCTTCAGGTTTTGCCTTAGCAATACCTGAAGGATTTGAAATTCAGATTCGGCCTCGTAGCGGGATTGCTGCTAAATATGGTGTAACTCTTGTCAATAGCCCCGGGACGATTGATTCAGATTATCGGGGCGAAGTAAAAATTCCGTTGATCAATTTTGGGAAAAGCGCTTATACCATTCATCGGGGTGATCGTATTGCCCAGATGATTCTGAATAAAATTTATAGAATACAATTTGAGCCTGTGGATACAATAAACTCCACGCAACGTAATCATGGAGGTTTTGGTCATACTGGAACATAGGGTGATTGCAGATAGGCCATTGGTTATTTTCGATTTTCGATTCGATTTTCGATTCATGATTAACGTAATACTAAAGAAAAAAAATTGCCAGTGTCTTTGTTTACATACAATATAGGTGTATGTTCCATTGCAAGCGGAAGTAAAGGCAATGCCACCTATATTACTGACCGTGAAACAGGCATTTTAATTGATGCAGGGATTTCAGCAAAAGAAATCCTGAGAAGACTTTCCACAAAAAATATTTCACATCACAATATCCACGCAATTGTCATATCTCATGAACATGATGATCATATTTCAGGATTATGTTCTTTATCCAAAAAATATAAGCTGCCAGTATATGTAACGCGTGCTACCTTAGAGCAAATCCATAAAAAGCATAAGCCTATAGACAATGTTCGCTATTTTGAATGTGGCATGGATTTCAGCATAAATAATCTTCATATTCACCCATTTTCAATTTCTCATGATGCAGTTGATCCTTCAGGATTTACAATTTCCAAAGCCGATTCCAAAGTGGGCATCGCAACCGATTTGGGTATAGCGACACATATGGTAAAAACTCACTTGGATGGCTGTCAATTAATCATTATTGAAGCGAATCACGATCCAGTCATGTTAAAACGAGGCCCATATCCATGGCATTTAAAACAACGCATACAGAGTCGTCTAGGTCATCTTTCAAATGAACAAACCAGAGACCTTTTAACAGAAATCATGCACCCACAGTTATGTTACGTTGTTCTTGGGCATATGAGTGAAAAAAACAATACCACTCAACGCGCACTTGATGTCATAAGTCAAGTCATTCCCTTGGATCAGGTGTCTTTAACTATTGCGCCACAGCATGAATGCGGGGAAATGCGTTTTGTGTAGGGGCGAGGCATGCCTCGCCCCTACACTACAATCGTTCATCTTTGCAATTATTTATCTGAAGTTACCCAACTAGTAATTTCGATTTTATAGATCGATTTAAAGGCTAAATCCATATATCAGATTACCTGATAAAGAAATATCCAGAAATAATGACGTTAAGAATAAAAAATATCAGTACATAGCATGTTCATTTCTTTAAAATAATAATAATTTTTTTCTTGACAAATCCATTCGTTTTTGAAAAAAATCAAAACAATTTTTTCAAATCATCAATTTCAAATTACAAGCAATCCGTCATGTCCTGATTCAGGATAAATCAGGACACATTCTTTCGTCAGATGAAATATCATC
>PDZT01000426.1 GCA_002753105.1 Deltaproteobacteria bacterium YD0425bin50
CTAAAAGTACTATATTATGGTTTCTGAATAAAACGGACGCTGGAGCGTCCGAGGCTGCGTTCCCACGCTGGAGCGTGGGAACGATCAAACGCCTTGGCTAAAACTAAAAAAGGCCACACTCATTTTATTTGGGTGTGGCTCTTTTATAACGACAGTTACTTATTTCTACTTTGTTAACTTAAATATTGACATAGGAGTTCTGACATGATAGGCATAGCATTACCTCTGAACCTGAATCCCTTAAGTTAACAAAGTAAAAATTAATCTAAAAAACAAAAAACAATTTCGGAGTATATCAATGAAAAAAAACAAAAAATCTCCACCTTCTGAATGGCAAGTGAGTCAAGAAATATCTCAGTCTATTTTATCTATAGCAAAAGACAAGGAAATAGCATGTCATCGCGCATTTGAGCTTGCAAAAACGTTTCACATTACCCCGCAGGAAATTGGATATTATGCAGATCATCTTTCACTAGGGCTGACCCAATGTCAATTAGGTTTATTTGGTTATCATCCAGATAAAAAAAAGGTACATCCATCTGAATCTGTTTCAGAAAATCTTACCATGCATATTCAAAAGGCATTGGATCAAGGAAAGCTTTCCTGCATCAATGCATGGGCAATCGCAGAATCGCTCAATATTTCTAAGTTTGAGGTAAGTTCAGCATGTGAAGCTATGAACATTAAAATTAGTTCCTGCCAGATTGGCGCTTTTTAACTGTTACTATATATTGACCAATAAGGATAAAAAAATGATCCCATTTATTGATTTAAAATCGCAGTATCGTGTTATAGAAAAAGAAATTCAACGCAACATTGAACAAGTACTGAATCATGGCCAGTTTATTCTTGGGCCGGAAGTAAACTCGTTAGAAAAGCAATTAGCCGAATTTGTGGGTGTAAATCATTGTGTCGCTGTATCAAGCGGCACAGATGCGTTACTTGTTGCATTGATGGCGCTTGGAATTGGACATGGAGATGAAGTGATTACCACGCCATTTTCGTTTATTGCAACTGCTGAAGTGATTCTTCTTGTTGGGGCAATTCCTGTATTTGTGGATATCAATCCCAAAACCTATACCATTGAACCTAAACTGATTGATGCAGCGATAACGCCACAAACCAAGGCAATTATTCCAGTCAGTCTTTATGGACAATGTGCAGATATCGATGCGATTAATGCCATAGCAGCAAAGCATTCCATTCCGGTAATTGAAGATGCTGCCCAGAGTTTTGGGGCTACCTATAAAGGACGCCAATCCTGTTCATTATCAACGATTGCCTGTACTTCTTTTTTCCCGGCTAAACCGCTTGGCGCTTATGGAGATGCAGGTGCCTGTTTTACCAATGATGCACAATTATCTCGTATCATGCGGGAAATTAGCGTTCATGGACAGGACAAACGTTATCATCATTGCCGCGTTGGTATTAATGGCCGTTTAGATACATTTCAAGCAGCAATTTTACTTGCAAAATTAACTATTTTTAAACAGGAAGTTATGGATAGAATACGCATTGCCAATCGATATACTGAAAAACTTTCTGCAAACCGTATCCATACACCTTATATTGAACCTTTTAATACAAGTGTATATGCACAATATACTATTGAAGTAGATGATCGGGAACGAATTATTAATCAGTTGAACGAAGCCAAAATTCCAACTGCAATTCATTATCCAATTCCGCTTCATCAGCAACCCGCCGTTCATATGGAACATCTTCAACTGCCGCAATCTGAAAACGCAGCTAAAAAAGTATTAAGCCTTCCAATGCATCCGTATCTTTCAGAATCGGATCAGGATTATATTATTCAGCATATTTCTAAATCAGTCATAAGTAAGTAATAGTAAAATCTATAGAATCGAACATGCCCTGATAGCCATTGGCAGGGCATTGCCTTTTTGATGTTAAAAAACTCATACATGGTGAACTCGCTATCTTTTGTGGGTTCTATAATTAGATTATAGATTTTCAGATATTAAATTTCACGATTGAAAGCAAAATGAGAAGTGGTAAATTACCGTAGGGGCGAGGCATGCCTCGCCCCTACAATCGTTCATCTTTGCAATTATTTATCTGAAAATCTGTAGATGCTAATTTTATAGGCTAATTTTCCCAAATCTCCTCTATGGTTTTTTTAAAATCATCAACGAATTCGGTTTCTGAAAAATAGAGTGGTTTTTCGATGTAGCCTTTAGCACCATAAGCCATACAATCCAAAATAGAATCTCCACGTACTGCGGAGATAATCAGGATTTTAGCATCTGGAAATTCGGCAATGATTTCTTTGACTGCATCTTCACCTGTCTTATTAGGCATAGTAATATCTAAGGTAATCAAATCGGGATGAAATTGGCGATACAGAGCAATCGCTTCATTACCGTCTTTACCTGTAGCGACGACATTCAATTTTAATTCATTAATAAAAAATTTTTTGAGTTGTTGAATCAGGAATTCTGAATCATCTATAATAATAACCGTTTTAGACATAACACCTATTTCCCTTGTCTGAATCACAGATTATACGGATTAATGGATTACACAGAATCATAATAACGGATACTCTTTACCATCTATCTATTCTGTTTAATTCACTTTTTTTGAATGGCATAACGTATTGTAATAAAATTGTCTTTAAAATATAATTGCCCTTCTATACCTAAAATACAAGGCATATAAGACTGCCCATTAACATATACCGTAGGAATGGATTGTTTTAAAATTCCAAAAGACTGGATGAATTCTTTGGAATCCATTAACATCCCACAATAAGTATTTCCCAACTCACCTAATACATCTAATGCATATTGGGGGGACACCTCGTTTTGACCAAGAAGTTGACAAATTGATAAATTCTCCATCGCAAAAACTAACAGTGCTTGATAATTATCGTTTGAACTCCCCATGGTCATCACAAAATTGGATTTACAAACTGTTTTTATGCCCACTTCCCAATCCTGTCGTTTTTCTACTTCTATCATAAACAGCGCTTTTATTGCTTTAATGCCAGTTTTTATAAATATATCAGCCAAAGAAGCTAAGGTATTTTTGATATCTATATTCATTTTATAACATCTCCTGATAAATTTTATGGTTTATGGTCTGGAATGATTATGGTGAATAGTGTTCCTTTTCCGATAACCGATTGTATTTGAATAGTGCCTCCAAGTTGTTCAATTTTATCCTTGACTGCATTGAGGCCTATTCCACGTCCAGAAATATCCGTAACTCCATTTGCTAAGGAAACTCCGGGATAGAATGCAAAGGCAAAGATTTCTTGCTCTGTTAAGTGTTTGCTTGCTTCAAGTGTAATTATCCCTTTTTGGATACAGCATTCAATGAGCTTTTGACTATTAATCCCTTTTCCATCATCTGAAAGGGTATAAATACGAGAATGTTCTGTTTGATTATAAGAAAGCTGAATTTTACCCACACCTTTTCCAAGTTCTTTTCTCAACGTATTGCACTCAATCCCATGATCTACCGCATTACGTAAAAGATGAATGATCATATCATCTAAGTTAGTAAAAATATCCGGATGCACAAGGATATGCTCATGGGTTACTATAAAGTTTATTTTTTTGTTTTGTTTACGAGCTAATTGGTTGTCATTTTTCCAGTTGGA
>PDZT01000066.1 GCA_002753105.1 Deltaproteobacteria bacterium YD0425bin50
TGAACGAACATTTACTTGATAAGAGCATTATTGAGATAAAAATATTAGAAAAAATCCAAATCGCTAAAGAAGCGGCTGAGCTTGCAAGTAAGTCTAAAAGCGAATTTTTAGCAAGTATGAGTCATGAATTAAGAGCGCCAATGAATTCGATTATTGGATTTGTAGATTTAGTTTTAAAAATGGATTTGTCTAGCAAATCGAACAGCTATCTTCAAAAAGTGAAAACATCAGCCCATCATCTACTCAACATGATCAATGAAATTTTAGATTACTCAAAGATTGAATCCAAGCAAATTCATTTGGAGACTATTGCGTTTAATCTCGAAAATGTCCTTACACAAGTATCAGACATGTTTGCATTGAAAGCAGAAGAAAAACGAATTGAACTGCTTTTTTTTATAGATAAAAATGTTCCGATTCATTTAATTGGCGATCAATTTCGGCTAAGCCAAATCCTCATTAATCTCGTTGGAAATGCTGTAAAATTTACACATCATGGTGAGATTATTATAAAAATTGAATGCGTTGTAGATGAAATAATGGCTAAACATAAGACATATGAAAAGGCTATTTATCTTCGATTTTCAATTCAGGATACCGGTATTGGTATGACTTCTACTCAAATGGAATTGTTATTCGATCCATATATTCAGGCAGATGCGTCAATTACCCGAAAATATGGTGGAACGGGTCTTGGTCTTTATATTAGTAAAAATCTTGTAGAAATGATGAATGGAAAGATCGGGGTTACGAGTGATTTAGGAAAAGGCAGTACATTTTTCTTTACAGCCATGTTTGGTCAGCAGATTTCAATTGAGACAATGAACCTGAATCCATTAGACGTAAATGGTGTACGTGTGTTAGTTGTTGATGATAATGCAAGTTCAAGACAAATTATTAGTGATATACTTGAAACATTTGAGTGCAATGTAACGCAATCAGCATCTGGTTTTGAGGCTTTATCTGAATTGGAGTCCATAAAAAATAACAATCGAAAGTTTGATCTTGTTTTAATGGATTGGAAAATGCCGGGCATGGATGGTATAGAACTTGCCGAAAATATCATGAACACCAAAAAAGTTTATCCAATTCCCAAAATGATCATGCTCACTGCTTATGGCAATGAAGACATGATTACCAAAGCATTAAAAATAGGTATCAAAGCAGTTCTAATTAAGCCGGTGAGTAGAAGTGTGTTGCTTGAAAACCTTATAAAAATACTCAATTATTCTAGTGAAGAGAATTCATTATCTTTGACTGAAAAGCAAATGAATAAGCAAGTATTAAAAGGGTTGACTGTTTTACTAGTAGAAGACAATACGATCAATCAAATTTTTGAACGCGAAATACTTGAACAAGAAGGTCTGGTGGTAACTATTGTGGATACAGGAGAAAAAGCTGTTGAACTATTAATCAATTCCGATTCTCCGTCAGAATTTGATGTGGTGCTTATGGATTTAGAACTGCCGGAAATTAGTGGATATGAAGCCACAAAGCGTATTCGTGAGGATTCACGTTTTAAAGACTTGCCGATTGTCGCTCTGAGTGCACATTCTATAGCAGACATCATCGAAACATGTAAATCTGTTGGCTTTTCAGATCATCTTGCAAAACCCATTGATTCTGAGCAGTTAGCTCAAGTAATCTTTAATTGTATTCAAGCCAAAAAATTCTAAAAATTTTTACCAATACAAGTACACGTACAACACTATACAGATTTTCAGATAAATAATTGCAAAAGGCGAATGATTCGCTTTTGAATTCGGAGATGATATGCAACTCGTAAAACGCAACATTTTTTGTGGAATACTTCCCGTTATTTTGATTGTCTTAACCCAGCTCTGTTTTGCTGCTGAAGTACCCCAGACCACTGCTGAACATGTGGCGCTTAACTTCATGCGTTATCTTGGCGAGAATTATTCTATCCATGAGATAGAACCTATGGCGCAATCGGGGAAAAAGGTGGGATACCTTGTGAAGCTCAGTCCGCAGGGATATATTCTTGTGGCTGGAGATACGATCAGGGTTCCTATTAAAGCCTATTCTCTCACCTCAAATTTTGACACTTTACCGCCTGCGTATGTCGATGCTATTTTAAATGAACTGAAACTTCCATTGGCACACTCATTAAAATCATCTGGAAAAAAAGCCTCGAGAGATGAACCGGAAGATACAAATCGGGCTTATTGGAAATTTTTAACCAAAGACACTATACTATCCAAGAAAAATGTAAGGACTTATACCCCAGATACCTACTTGCTTACCACTAAGTGGAACCAAGGTTATCCTTATAATAAATTCAATCCCAAACTAGGTGATGAATTAACGATTACCGGCTGCACTCAAACCGCATTAGCACAGGTGATGCGGTATCATGCATATCCATCTTCAGGCAGCGGCGTGTTTAACCATACATGGAATGGTCAGACGTTGACCGCTGTGATGAACCGGCAATTGAACTGGAGTGCCATGCCAGACGACTTAAATAGCACTACCGAACACTATCAGCAAGAAGAGGTGGCTGCATTAATGCGCGATTTGGGGATTATGAATGAGGCGAATTTGGGAATAGACGGAACCTATGCTTATTTCCATCATGATTATTTTGAACGGGCTTTCGGGTATGCTCCCGTCTTAGAAATGGATACGGACAATAGTAATTTTTTTTCCACCATCATCAGCGAAATCAATAACCGGAGACCTATACTCCTTGCAATGCCCGGACATATGACAGTGGCAGACGGATATGCTTCGGATGGAAGTGGTAAAAAGATTCATGTCAATCTAGGTTGGGGAGGCGCTTATGATGACTATTATTATCTTGATCAGACAAATATCATCGGAGACTATACTTTTTCCCCAAACCATATCATCTACTATAACATCCAGCCCTGTCAGGATGGAGAATGTAATCCTTATATTGTCAGTGAATCGGGAAATGCTCCTGTTATTTCATCTGATTTGAATGAAATGATCATAAATACGACCAAAACGCTTCGTATTGAAACCTATGACCCAGACGGCGACAACGTAACCCTTTCCGCAGCGTCATCCTGCAATAGTTTACAGGTAACTTTAAATGGTAATCTGCTGACACTGACGCCTAGTGCCGAGGATATCTTTTGTGAGATAGCTATAACGGCAAACTCAAATGATGGCAAAACAGAAAAAAAATTCAGGGTACTCGTGCTTGAAAATCTGATTTATATGGGTACTGAATATGATATTAGCGGGAAATTTGCTAACCAAACCGAGATTGATGAATACAGTGCTTATTTTGAAGGATTGACCACCATCAGCGGCAATAGAGGATACAACAATCAGGCATTTTTTATATGGGTTAAAGACAAGAATGGGAATGTCGTTATTCCAGCCTCAAATGCACCGATTTCAGGTACTCTCACGGCTGATTTTTATACAATTGGTACTTCTCTAAAAAATCCATTTACCAATTATTATTATGGTTATGATGCGAATTTCAGCTCATATATTTTAAATATCACATCCAAATATCTAAATAGGACTGTCTCGGATATAGCAGAAACAAAGGGAATTATGCTTACGGATGATACTGAAAAACTGTCGACCATTTCAACCCATCAGGGTTTTGTAGAACAACAATATCGAGATTTTTTAGGTAGAGAAGGCGACTCATCTGGGATTGGTTATTGGACATCTCAGCTTGATTCTGAAACATTAACTCGTTCAGAACTAGTGAACAATTTTTATAATTCGGCTGAATTCCAACACACCATAGCTCCCATTGCAAGGCTGTATTTTGCTTATTTTAATCGTCTTCCAGATTATGACGGACTCAAGTTTTGGATCGGTAGCTATACCTCAGGGGTACATATAAATTCGATTTCAGATGCATTCAGTAATTCTCAGGAATTCACTACTACTTATGGCAATTTGACGAATACAGAATTTGCAACCCTCGTGTATAAAAATGTCATGGGACGAGACCCTGACACAGAGGGGTTACATTTTTGGGTTGACCAGTTAGTATCTGGTTTAACTAGAGGAATGCTCATGGTGAATTTTTCTGAATCTGAAGAGTATAAAAATATTATCAAGAATAAACTACAGGTCGTCATGATTTATATTGGTATGCTCTATCGTGTTCCTGATCAACCCGGTTTTGATTATTGGGTCAATTATGTGAATAGCGGAGCCTCAATATTAGATTTGATTAATGGTTTTTTGCAATCGACCGAATATAATAACCGCTTTTTAAAATAACATCACATACCTTGATGTGGATATCATACTGACTGTACCGAATCAATAATACTCCTTCCCTATTCCCTTGTAATTTTAAAAAATAATTGACGGAGTCTTAAGGTTACTTTATATAAATCGAAATTCAATGATTATTTTTTTTGGGAGATATTATGGAATTATCAAAACGTATTAATAGATTACCCCCATATATTTTTGCGGAACTGAATTCAGTAAGACACAAAAAACGTCAGGAAGGTATTGATGTAATTGATTTGGGTATGGGCAATCCAGATCAACCGACTCCGCAATTTATTATTGACAAACTAAAATTAACTGTCGATGACCCTAAAACTCACCGTTATTCTCGGTCAAAAGGTATTCCCGGCTTATTAAAAGCAATTTCCCGAAGGTACAAACGGGATTTTGATGTTCACATTGATCCGGAAACGGAAGCTGTTGTATGCTTGGGAAGCAAAGAGGGTTTATCTCATCTATGCTTAACGGTGCTTGATGAAGGTGATGTAGTACTGGTTCCCAATCCCACGTATCCGATTCATTTATATGGGGTGATATCAGCGGGCGGCAACACCATTTCGATTCCGCTTAAACCGGAAAATGATTTTGTACCGGACATCCAGCAAATTACTCGCGATATGTGGCCAAGACCCAAAATGCTTATTTTGAGTTTTCCATCAAATCCAACCACAACTGTAGTCGATATTGACTATTTAAAAGAAGTTGTGAGTTTCGCCAAAAAAACAGACATGATTATTGTACATGACATGGCTTATAGTGATATTGTCTTTGATGGTACCAAAGTTCCGTCGATTTTACAGGTTGAAGGTGCTAAAGACGTTGCTGTTGAATTTTTTACCATGTCAAAAAGTTATAATATGGCAGGCTGGCGCGTTGGATTTTGTGTTGGAAATAGAGCTATTGTTCAGGCTCTGGCAAAACTGAAGAGTTTTTATGATTATGGCATTTTTACGCCTATTCAGGTAGCTGCAATTACAGCTTTAGATTCACCTCCATCGGTTACTCAAGCAATTGCTGAAGTCTATAAAAAACGCAGAGATGTTTTGGTCGATGGGTTAAATAAAATTGGCTGGCAAGTTAAAAAACCCAAAGCAAGTATGTTTGTCTGGGCACCCATTCCAGAACCGTATTTATCTATGGGCTCTTTACAGTTTTCAAAAATGCTGATTGATGAAGCTGAAGTTGTTACTTCTCCGGGAATCGCTTTTGGACAATACGGTGAAGGTTATCTGCGAATCTCCTTGGTAGAAAATGAACAACGTATTCGTCAGGCACTCCGAAATATAAAACGGTTTATGAAAGAAAATTGTCCTTGTTAACAACAGAATATTATAAGTACATGAGAAAAAGACCAGATCGGTGTATCATACTGGATGAATGGATAACTCATGTAATCCTGCATCCAGAAAAGACTGAGATTCAAGCCGATGGAAGAATACGAAAATGGGCATATATTCCAGAAGAAGACAAATTTCTTCGGGTTATTCTGTTAG
Organism: Deltaproteobacteria bacterium YD0425bin50; assembly: GCA_002753105.1. Taxonomy (GTDB): domain Bacteria; phylum Desulfobacterota; class Desulfobacteria; order Desulfobacterales; family YD0425bin50; genus YD0425bin50. Next base: position 5,754 of record PDZT01000066.1, read on the forward strand.
AGGATGGTGAAACTATTCATAATGCTTTTTTTGATAGGTCGTTCAAGGAGAATTGGCAATGAGAGTAAAATATTTTCCAGATACAGATACAGCACTTGTTCAATTCACTGGTGATGTTGTGGTCGAAACAAGAGAGATAAACGAGAACATATATATGGATTTTGACAAGCAAGGGAACATTGTAAGCATGACAATTGAGCATGCACATACTAATGCCCAATTGCAGGAATTTTCATATTGTGAAGTCAATAGGTCCTCCTATGATGAAATACGAACAGTTAGATGAAAACTAAAATATATTTTCGAATGTGCAATTATGCAAATTGAAATTGTTTCAACCGGAGAAGAATTACGGCAAGGCCAGATTGTTGATACGAATGCCGCATATATATCCAGTGTGTTAGAAAATTTAGGATTACGGGTAAGCCGAATCACTTGTGTTGGCGATGTGTTGGAAGATCAGATTCAGCTTTATAAAGAAATCAGTACACGCTCAGATATCGCTATTGTAACCGGTGGACTTGGGCCAACCTCAGATGATCTTACAGCCGAAGCCATATCTCAAACAGCAGGAGTCCAACGCATGCTGCACCCTGAAGCTATGGATTCGATGACTGCATGGTTTACAAAAAGAAACCGTAAACAGACCGAGTCTGACATCCAACAAGCCATGTTGCCTAATGGTGCCCACTGTTTAAAAAATATACAAGGAACTGCTCCGGGTTTTGCTATTCAGATTGATCGCTGTATGTTCTTTTGTATGCCCGGAGTTCCTCAGGAAATGGAACACATGATGCACCAGGAGGTGTTGCCTCGCTTACCTGTTCAGGCATCCCAATTTCAACAACAAAAGTGCATATTTTCACTTTTTGGTCTTCCTGAAGCTGTTGTGGGAGAAAAGTTAAAAGAAATAAATCATGTTTTTCCAGATATCTATCTTGGATTTAGAGCTGTATTTCCCATTATTGAAGTCAAGCTACAGTTACGAGGTCATGATTTAGACAACCTAAAATCAACTATGGAAAGAGCTAAAGAATGGGTGTTGAGTCGTATTGGTGAATGGGTTTTTTCAAATTCAGGCGCTTCAATGCATGAAGAAGTCGCAAGATTATTATTTGAAAATGAAAAAACCATTGCGATTGCCGAAAGCTGTACAGGCGGTTTAATATCCCATCTGTTAACTCAAATTCCCGGAAGCTCAGCATATTTTCTTCTTTCAGCAGTAACGTATTCAAATGAATCCAAAGTACGTATTCTTGGCGTTGAGGAAGATACGCTTAACCAATATGGTGCTGTTCATGAAAAAACAGTGAAGCAGATGGCCAAAGGAATACAAAGGTTATCTCAGGCAACTTATGGTCTTGCTACAAGCGGTATTGCTGGACCTGATGGCGGAACAACCGAAAAACCCGTCGGCACAATCTGTATAGGTATTGCCAGCCCTTCTGGCCTTCAAAGTTTTCGCTATCATCTACCCTTTACGAACCGTCAAATGAACAAAAAAATTTTCGCCATTGCTGCTCTTGATGTACTGAGACGTACACTATTACGTGAAGGCTCAGAGAGGAAAAAGACAGAAGAATTGAAAAAACCTAAATAGATTGTGTTATTGATTCATGCTATCTGAACTGGAAAAAAAAATTATTTCTATTCTTCAGGACGATCTCCCGATTTGTCAATTTCCCTATAAAGAAATTGCAACGAAACTTAAGATCGATGAGAATACGCTTTTGGAGCACCTACAATCCTTATGTGATCGTAAAATTATACGGCGTTTTGGAGCGACACTACGTCACCAGATATCTGGTTTTACAGCAAATGCAATGGTGGCATGGAAAGTTCCAGAACAGTTGATTGAAGAATTGGGGCAAAAATTGTCTGAATTTCAAGAAATAACCCATTGTTATCACAGAATAACGACTCCAACATGGCCGTATAATCTATACACAATGGTTCATGCAGCAGATAAAAATGCATGTGAAGAGAGTGTTCAAAAAATCGCCAAACAAATTGGAATATATTCCTACACGATTTTATATAGCTGTAAGGAACTGAAAAAAACATCCATGCACTATTTTCCAATCATGGACTATTCGTAATTCTTAATTTCTAACTCGTAATTACTTTGATGCCAGATACGCCACATATTCTTGCAATAAATCCTTGGATACATGATTTTGCCGCTCATGATTATTGGGCCAGACCTTATGGCTTGCTCATGTTGACTGCTATTTTAAGAGAGCATGGATTTAGAGTTTCTTATATTGATTGTTTAGATCGGTTTCATCCCAAATCCTCTATGCCATCCCCCCATAAACGGTATGGCCGGGGTCAATATTTAAAGACGCATATACCAAAACCTAAAGGACTCGAAGACGTTCCAAGAAAATATTCACGATACGGTATTAAAAAAGAATGGTTTCTTGAGGATTTGGCATCGATACCCATACCAGATGTAATTTTGGTTACATCTATCATGACTTATTGGGCTGGGGGAGTTCGTGAAACCATTCAGATACTGAAAGAGCAATTTCCTCATGTTCCAGTGATCTTAGGCGGTATTTATGCGACCTTATGTTTTGAACATGCGACTCAACATTCAGGAGCAGATCGGATTATCAAAGGTCAGGGGGACCGCATCATTTTACAACTCATTCAGCAAGAAACAGGGTATGCGGTTCAGCCACAATTTGATCCAGATCAGTTGGATACATATCCATATCCAGCCTATGATCTACAACGCACAATCACGTTTATTCCCATCTTAACTTCACGGGGGTGTCCTTATGCGTGCGACTATTGTGCATCGCGGTATTTGGTTCCGAAATACCAACGCCATTCACCTGAATATATCTATGATGAAATCATGTATTGGCATAACACTTACCATATCACCGATTTTGTTTTTTATGATGATGCCTTGCTTATTGATGCTGAAACATATATCATCCCTTTACTTGAAAAAATTATTCGGAATAATCACTCATTACGGTTCCATACACCCAATGCAGTTCATGTGAGAGCTATTACAGAGAGACTCGCTAAGTTAATGTATCAGGCTGGCTTTGAGAGTATTCATTTGGGTCTTGAAAGCACAACTTTTTCCAAAGATAAACGATATGATCAAAAATTTGTTGAATCGGAATTTCAGAATGCACTTAATGCATTGAAGTCATCTGGATTTCATACGGATCAGATTGCCGCCTATTTGTTAGCCGGCTTACCAGATGAGGATCCGTATGCGATTGATGATTCGATTAATATGCTTCTATCCATTGGAGTTACACCTTTATTGGCAAATTATACACCCATTCCACATACTGCATTATGGGAACGTGCAAAAGCGGTTTCACGGTACCCTTTAGAAACGGATCCTGTATTTACAAACAATTCAATATTTCCCTGTCAAAAAGAACCCTTTTCATGGGAAAATCTTGCAAGATATAAACGGTTAATGAGGAATCCAATTTATTCATGTCAAATGGAGGCAACGAAACAATGATGAAGGCAATTCAGGTCATTTATAACAGTAAAACCGATACTATTGAAACAGATACAACATTTTCTGAAAAAAAATGGGAAGATGTCTGTATTCAGTATAATGACGATGTTCATCGGATAAGAGATGTTCATGACGAAACAGGTTATCATGCACTTTATGAATGTGTTGATGACAATAATAAGTCTGACTATTATTTGGTTGAAGAAAGTGGCGATCTTCATAAATTACGAAGAAAAGAATTTTATCACAAGTTAGGTAAACCATAAACCTGTTACCTAAAACGTAACATATTCAGCCCGACACAACATTTCATGGAGTTTCTGTTTCCATGTAACCCCGCCATGACTTTCAGCAATGGCTTCAATGATATGTTCGTTCGATCGTTCCCACGCTCCAGCGTGGGAACGCAGCCTCGGACGCTCCAGCGTCCGTTTTATTCAAAACCCATAATATAGTATTTTAGTCAGGCGCTTGCTACGTCTATTCGGGACGCTGGAGCGTCCCTTGATGCGTTCCCACGCTGGAGCGTGGGAACGATCGCTCGCGTACGACTGGAACGCGAATCAACTATTTCACTAAAAAAGGCCACACTCATTTCATTTGTAGGGGCGTATTGCAATACGCCTCTACTGGCTTACGATTCAGCCATTGGCCGAAACGAATATCAAGGCCAAACCAGTTACCTAAAACGTAACATATTCAGCCCGACACAACATTTCATGGAGTTTCTGTTTCCATGTAACCCCGCCATGACTTTCAGCAATGGCTTCAATGATATGTTGAGGAGTATATTTCGGCCATACATTACGGCCAAGCCCTTGTAAACACGAAGGACAATTGGTCAATAATTTGATGTTTCGGTTCGTTGTAATCCCGGATTCCTCAAAACGGAGTCGTTTTCGTTTAAGCATTGCATGAGAAATATCCGGCCGACTTAACGAAAGCGTTCCAGATTCTGAGCAACAATCTGGAACTACTGTTACCGGTTTATCTGTTAAGTCTTTTAAAATTTGTTTACCGTCTCCATCCAATGAATCATGGCATGGCGGATGGTAAAAACAGGGTGTATGAATTGAAATGGTTAATTGCTGGGCAAGTACGAAACGGCTTACATCTTCAATCTTGGCATTGAAAATGTCTGACAATTGAACGCGTTCAAGCGATTCGCGGCATGTTCCACAACTGATCAGGCAGGCATCAAACGTTACATAGGACAGCATTTGTCTGATTTGATGAAAAACAATGACATTTCGGAGAGTTATGGTCTCATACCGTTTTTTTTGTCCATTGGAATAAAACGGAAAACCACAACATAAAAACTGCGGCGGCATAATGACTGTGTTTCCTGTAGCAAGTAAACAATACAGTGCAGCTAACGCAACAGTAGAAAACAACCGTTCTGATCCACAGCCCGGAAAATAAAATACCGTATGCTGAGTCTCAGTCTCAGGCTTTAACATCAGGGCTTGATTCGGCTTTGTTTTGGGTAAATATGTAAAAATCGATTCTTTTGGAACCGGAGGCACTTTAGAGTGCAAATAAGTTGAGTAAGGCAAGCGGTGATAGGCTGGAGACTCATGAAACATGGATAATACACGATTCCCAATACGCTGAAGCGCACTTCCTGTCTGCACTAAGCCCAATCTCCAAATCTGGTTGTGACGAAATGAACGATTTTCCAGATAAGATAATGTCATCTGTGTTAAAAATTTTGGCTGATAAACCTTCTGGTCAATGAGAAATTCACGTTCTAATATGGTAATATCACCGCTATCTATGCGTACTGGACATGGAGAATAACATTTATGACAAATGGTACAATGCGCGGCAATGTCATTAAGATAGGCTAAAAGTCGATCCGATGGTTTTTGAAATCGTTGGGCTTCATAAAGAATCGCTTCAATCAACGATGATAGTGCCAAATTTTTATTTCTTGGATGATAAAACAGGTTCTCTTCTGGATAGAACACACAGCAATTGCTTTTACAACGACCGCAGCGGATGCATGAAGTGATCCTTTTTAACAGCTCCTCAAGCCCCGTGTACTGTAAAATATGAGCTTCTAAACCGATAAGTTCAAAAGATTGCGTAAATACCTGATCAACAACTGATAAATCAGATAATTTTTTGGGATTCATCATGCCACGCGGATCAATTTGTTTTCTGTAGGCATCGAGTTCGTCAATAATATCCTGATCAAGATATTTTAATTTTGTAAACCCAATACCATGTTCACCGCTCACAACACCATCTAATTCAACAGCCTTCATCATCACCTGATCCGCAGTTTCCGAAGCCCGCTGCATCATTTCTCTATGATTGGAAAATACAGGGATATTTACATGAACATTTCCATCTCCAGCGTGCATATGGGTTGCAATGACAATGAGGTGTTTTCGCGTTTCCTTGTAGATGGCATCGATGTTATCACATACGTCTTGATAACCTCGAAATAACTCATACAGTTCTTCACAGACATGGTGAATATGGGTTTCTTCCCGCAAATGGAATTTTCCTGAGAACGAGACTTTTTCCATCGCTTGGTTTAATAATTCCTGCGCTCTTGGAATTTTAAAAGACAGCCATTCATGGTCTTTAGATTCTGCTAACTTATCTAAATATGAGGAAATTTCATAAATTAATGTTCGTTGATTATGTCGGTTTTCTTCAGTATTGTACTGATCTACAAATCGTGAAAAGCTAGCCAATTCTTCTAAAGGCAGGACAATATCTTCATTGAGTTTAAACGCATTCGTCCGGGCAGCAATTGCGCCTAATTTTTTTCGATCAAGCCAAAATCGGGTTGCTTCAGCTTCATCTTTTGCAAAAAATGCATAAGTATTTGGATAAGACTCTAATAACCTGATCAGCCTGTCTTTTCCGCGGTTTACCTGCTCCAGTGTATGCCCGACAATATCAATCAACAAGACTGCCATTGGGCTTTCCTGACGGGGAGCTTTATTTTTATATCCAATGGCGCGAACATATTCTTCATCAAAATGTTCCAAAGCAAGGAGTGCTTCTTCATCCTGATAGACAAATTCAGTTGAAATCGACAGAATGACCCGACCGGCTTCATCCATATCCACGCCATAAAATTCGAGACATGCGGTAACTTTATGAGGATATCGTGGATACAGAACAAAACCTGCATCCGTGATAATACCATCGCAGCCTTCTTTTTGAACTCCCGGAAGACCGTTTAATACCTTGTTGGTAATATCTTTTCCCAAGCCTTTTTTACGGATTTCAGTTCCTTTTAACTCAATTTGATTGAGTAATTGACCTGAGTGATCATATATTTCAAATATCACAACATCATCAGGACGGATTTTTCGATATGGATGATGTAACCGTTTGACTTCAAAAATCTCTCCTGACGGCGTAACTATCCGATAGGAAAACAGATTGTCAATTGCTGTACCCCATAATACAGCCGATTTTCCACCCGCATTTTCGGCAATATTTCCACCAATAGTACATGACCATGCGCTTGTTGGGTCTGTTGCAAAAATGAGCTTTTGCTGAGATGCATAATGCATTGCCGTTTCTGTAATAACACCGGGCTGAAGATGTAATACAGGAATAGATTTTTCATGACCTGCCACATGATGATACTGAATTCCTTCGATATGGTTAAACTTTTCCATATTTATCACAAGCGTGTCTTTATGAACTGGAACAGCACCGCCAGTAAGTCCTGTGCCACCTCCACGAGGAATCACATACAGACCAAGATCATGAATTATAGGAATCAAGCGGACAATCTCATTTTCATTATTAGGAAACAGAACTGCTAAGGGCAGATGTAATCGCCAATCCGTTGCATCCGTAGCATGACTGATAATTGTAAACGGATCAAAACAAACATTGTTTTCACCGATAATCTCACCCAGTGCTTTGCGAAGATGCAAGCGTCTTGCATTTAAGGTCAAGAGATTATGCCAAAGGTGATGAAGGGTTTGGGATAATGTAACATGGATTTCATCAATATTTGGATTGAGTTGAGCATGTTTGGCAATGATCGATAAATCATTCCGTAACATTCCAAAAAATTGATTTCGTTTTGAAATAGTATCAGACAGTTCCTGATATATAAATGGATTCCGGGAAAGAAAAAAAATATCGCCTATGACACGGTGTATAAGACGACCAAGACGACCTGTTTTGCGTTGAAAGCGAAGACGTTCAAGTGCGTTCCAAATTTTTTGACCAAAAAGAGACTTGACTATTTGAGGATCAGATGCAGATGTATAATTATATAGAATTTCACGATAGGGTTCGGGGTGCATATGACGTATGGTTATCCTTTTTGAAACAAATTGAAGATTATTCAAAATGAATAGAAGACTCATCTACAGTAACAAAAGAAAGAAACGATTCTACAGTAAATGTGAGTTGTGATGTCTGGTCAGTCTGGACATGAATCAGTGCTTTATCAGAATAGCCGCCCGGATAAAATCGTATGGCACAATTCTCGTCTGAGACGATTCCAGACTTTATGAATTCAACATCTATGATACGAAAATTATCAGGAAAAGTGTATATATTATTTTTGGCTTCTTGCAAGGCGGCTTCATCCATGCCTTGCTCACTTATCCATATCCCATTCGTATCGACATCCATGTGAAGGATATAGGTGATCCCCTCTTCTTGGGATTTTTGTTTGAGAAATTGAATTTGATTGATTAGCCGTTGAGTCGATTGCTTTCCTTCGTCTTGAAAAGCCCATTCATGAAAACGCGGAATTGCAAAGAAAAGCATAACACTCATCAATGAGATAACCAGCAATAACTCTATGAGAGTAAATCCTTTATTCATTATCCCAGTTAGAAATATCTTTGTTGATATCTTCACCGCCTTGGACACCATCTGCCCCGTAAGATATTATATCAAAATCGCCATGCATTCCGGGGGATAGATAGACGTATTCATTGCCCCACGGGTCTGGAGGAATAGCTCCTTTTTCTAAATAGCCGCCTTTTCGCCATTTTTTGGGAACCATTCCAGTTGAGGGCTGTTCAACAAGTGCCTGCAAGCCCTGTTCAGTGCTTGGATACACTCCGCTATCTAACTTATACAATTTTAGTGCTGTACCAAAGCTTTCAATTTGTATTTTGGCTTTGACAATTTTTGCCTCATCTGTGTGACCAAGTAATTTAGGCCCTACAAACATGGCCAATATTCCAAGAATAACAATAACAACCATAATTTCGATTAATGTAAATCCTGATGACCTCATATATCGCCTCCGATTTGTTAGCATGTTAAACCTGATTATGGAGAAATTCTAAAATGTCTGCCGCTACTTGTTTAGGATATTCTATAAGTACAAAATGAGTACCCAGTCGATAGCGTTTATAGTGAACATTGGGCAATTTCTTGACCATTTCTTTAGATTGGTATGCAGGGGTTAAATAATCAAGACATCCCCAGATGACCATTACAGGTTCTTGAATGTAACGCAAATGATGATAGACTGAATGAGCATCAAGTTCCTGAAATAATCTAAGATAATTATTGAAATCCGTTCCAAATACATCTTCTACATACTGAACAATGGCATCTTCGATCTGAGGATTTCCTCTGATCATGCCATAAAGCTTTCCAAATGGTCGGATAAGTGATTTAGAGACCATGATTTTACTTAGTGTATTTGTAATTGAACGGTGATCCCGAACAAAATCAATCACTTCATGCATCAGACGATTCAAATTGGGGAAACGAAAAATCGGTTGAAAACCTGTTGACAGTGCTTGTCCGTATGTTCCATTCAACAAAACCAGTGCATCTGTCTTTTCAGGATACAATGTGGCAAATTCCAATGCAACCTGAACTCCCATAGACCAGCCAATCACGGTTGCACTTGCAATATTTTCTTTGTCTAAAATCTGTTTTAAATCTTCAGCATGTTCTGGAATAGCTAATCGTCTGATGGATTCAGGAGCGCCCGATTGAAATAGCCCGCGATAATCCCAACAAATAATTTTGTATTCTGGAAAAAGAGCATTAATCAGAGGTTCCCATACATAGAGCCGTCCACCAAGTCCATTAGCCAATGCCACGACTTTTTTAGCTGGAGATTCAATGGTTTGGTAAAAAATATTAACCTGATCATGAGTTTGTAGTGTTTTATCGGTTATTTTTTCTTTCCATGTATTTTTTTCCATAATATTATCCTCTTATGTTAGTAACCCGTAAAAGCTGTACACGTCCAGAAAAGCATATTTTATAATGTTAAGCATAAGAAATAGTTGTAAAAGAATTGAAGTAAAAAAGAACCTGCCATTTGTATGGTATTTGTATGGCAGGTTCAGTAGAATAAATAAATTGATTTATGAACTGAATTGAATTTTTTTATCTTCCTTGCACGCCTCATTTGCAAATCGCAGATCAATAAATTTTTCTACATCAATGAGTTGGCCAATACCCATTTCATCATGCATGTATCGCTGAATTTTTTCAAAATCATCCAATACTGGATATAAATCATTCATACGAATACCAAAAGGATCGCTTAAAACTCTTCGTAAAATACTAACGCTTAAGCCGATTTTTTTCTGTGGATCAAGAAAACCCACTGCGATTTCAGCAGCCTTCATCTCATTTTTATCAATGTATTTTCCTGCGGCCACAAGATACGAAGTCAGTTCATATACAACATCAGGATATTGCTGCACAATTTCATCTCTCATGGTTACAACACAGCAAGGATGATTTGGCCACATCTGGGATGAGAGGAACTGTAAATCACCAATTCCTTTAACAATTGCGTTTGTTGCAACAGGTTCAGCAACCATAAATCCTGCGACATTCTCATTTTCTTTCATAATCTGAGGCATCATAACTGGCGGGACGACTTCAAATCGTACATCTATAGGTTTATTTCCCGGAACGCCCGGTTTTAAACCAATATTAGATAAAAATTGATGTGCAAGCATATTATGAATCGACATTTTATGAGGAATATCAACTACCTTATATTTAAAAAAACCCCGTAATGATTCGCTAAAATCAGAATTATAATTTGCATTTCTTACAAATGTACTGCCATTTTTATGTGCAAGCAGAACCATTTTGATAGGAACATTAAACGCAAACAAATCCATAGCAATGGGTGCTAACACAAACGCACCGTCAATATCTCCTTTTTCAAGTGCATCTTGAATTGGATTCCAACCCGGCATACATAAGGTTTCCAAGGTAAAATATTTGGGTTTTACCTTGCCGGCTTCTATTTGTTTTTTTAACACACCTAATGCAAGATGATCCGTAATTTGTATATGTCCCATTTTAAGAGCTAATTTACCATCCACCAATTGACGAACCCGTTGTTGAGTAACTTCCTCAACAAGACCAAAAGTTTCTTTAATAGTCTGAAGCAATTGAGGGGCGTCAAATGGTTTGGAAATATGATTGTTTGCCCCTTCTTGTCTGCACAAATTTTGCTGGGTTTTATCTCCTTGTGCAGTAGCCATCACAAAAGGAATTACTTTGTATTGGACATCTTGTCTTAATCGCTTGAGTAATTCCATGCCATCCATATTAGGCATATTCCAGTCACTAATAATCAGATCAATTTTGTTGTCTTTAAGTTTAGTAAGGGCATCAACACCATCTACTGCTAAAATGATATTTTTAAACCCATTTGCATTTAACATTTGCTTAAACATGATTCTCATCGTGCCAGAATCATCCACAACTAGAATTGTCATATTCATATCTAAAGCCATTTAAGATCCTCCATTGTATCTGCATTGCAGAA
>PDZT01000427.1 GCA_002753105.1 Deltaproteobacteria bacterium YD0425bin50
ATTACCATCATGCTTCTTTACATGATGAAAACCGATATTATGATTCTTTCTCATGTTCCTTCAATTATGGAAGGGAAAATCGCTTTAGATCGACTAAAGCAATTTTTTGCAAACACATTAATAAAAAATAAAGATCAAACACAGTTTGTTCCTTCTCAAGAACCCATAAAAACTGTCCAGTCCATTTCGATAGAAGATGTTCGTTTTACTTATCCAGCATCAGATACTGAAACTGGATTCTCCGTTGAAATAGATCAACTGACAATCAAATCCGGTGAAATTGTATTTATCGTTGGTGGTAATGGCAGCGGAAAATCGACATTGGCAAACCTTCTGACGGGTCTTTATCGTCCGCATTCAGGAAAAGTCATCATTGATGACCGTTTGGTACAAATGGCTGAACATCGGTATCTTTTTTCAACTGTGTTTTCAAATCCTCACCTTTTTGATTCCATTTACGGCATACCTGATTTGGATGATGCCAAGGTGAATGAATTACTCAAACAAACAGACCTAATCAGTAAACTCAACTACCGTCAAGGGAAATTGAGCACGTTGAATTTATCCACAGGTCAAAAAAAACGCCTCGCCCTTGTGATCGCATTGCTGGAAGATAAACCCATTTATTTGTTTGATGAATGGGCAGCAGATCAAGATTCTCATTTTCGGCGCTATTTTTATGAAAAACTACTTCCTGAATTAAAAGCCAGAGGCAAAGTGGTCATCGCCATCACGCATGACGATCACTATTTTTACGTTGCCGATCAGATTATCAGTATGGACTCAGGCAAAATCGTAGAACGCTTTTGCTTAGGTGATCCAACACGTATTTCTCACCATTTCATGGGTCATGCCATACCATCAGCATCTGATGAAAAGGATACGACAATATCAGATCAAAGGAAAAGACTATTATTACGTTCACGCAAGAAAAGAAAACCTGCTGATAAAGAAAAGCAATCCAAGGGGTTAATACTTCTCATCAAGGAAATGATGAACTCTTATGGAGAATTAATCAAAAAATTAGTGTTTATGATGATGCTGTCTTCTTTGTCTCTTGTTTTTATCTTTATTGTTATTTTATCGGCAGTACATCCTAAGCCTGATCAGTCTAAAGATCTGCTGTTTATGCAGTTTATCGTACTCGTTATTCTGTATGTATTCAGCTTTAGAATTCTGAATAATCATTTCTATTCATCTGTGGAAAACCGCATTGCTTACTTTCGTACCTCTGTTCTTGATCGTGTCAGAAAAACTAGCCTACAGATATTAGAACAGATAGGTCAGGCAAAGATTTATTCAAAACTGACTTCTGACATCAAGGCAATTGCCGACGCGTCATTTTCTGTTCTGCTTTGCCTTTTTGGCGCCAACAGAACCTTAATGACACTGATCTATGTCGCCTTTTTATATTTTCCAGTTTTTCTTATCATGGCATGTTTACTATTTACTGGAGGAATGTTTTACGCCTATAATCACACACTTATGTTAAACATCTTTACGTCATTAAAAGAGCAGGAAAAACACCTGTATCGAGCTATTAATGATTTATTGGAAGGATTTAAAGAGTTACGAATGAACCCCAAAAAAAGCGATGATTTTTACCTAAAAAGTATTCAATACCACGCATCAAATCTGAGCAAACTTAAATTACAATCATCGAATTACTATACAAACAACTATACTGTGGCCTATGCATTATGGGAGGGCATGTTACTCTCGTTAACCCTATTTCTCCCATTTTTATCTCCACCTTTTGGCGTATTGCCAATCTCTGTAGCCATGGTGATTACCATACCTCTCAATCAAATGATCGATCGTTATTCTCATTTTCATATGGCCTATTTATCGCTGCAACAGTTGTATCAATTTGAAGACGATATAAAAAATATGACGCCAGAAGAGGTAATCCCTAAAATGACGCCAGAAGAATGGGAAAAGTATGAAGAATTGAGATATGAAAACTGCTCATTCATGTACAAAACAAGAGACGATCACCCCTTCCATATTGGCCCCTTAAGCCTCTCTTTTAACAAAGGCGAAGTCGTTTTTTTAACAGGAGGGAATGGCTCTGGAAAATCAACTTTGCTAAAAATCATTACAGGATTATACCCAACAGATTCCGGTCAGATATTTTTTAATGGAATAGAAGTGGATATTCGCCAATATCAGGAATTATTCTCAGCTATTTTCACTGATTTTTACCTGTTTGACAGCTTATACGGTATGCAGACTATTGATGAGGCAAAGCTCCACATGTTATTACAGAGATTTCAACTGGATAAAAAAATAGACTACATCAATGGTAAATTCAGTACGCTTGAGCTTTCTACCGGTCAAAAAAAACGGTTAGCACTGCTCATTACCATGATGGAAGATAAACCCGTGTATATTTTTGATGAATGGGCAGCCGATCAGGACCCGCATTTTCGGAAATACTTTTATGAAACCTTGTTACCGGAATTTAAAGCACAGGGTAAAACCGTCATTGCAGTCACTCATGATGACAGATTTTTTCATGCCGCCGACCGGATTATTCACATTGACTATGGTCAGATAAAAAGCATAATGAAATAAATAGGTTATTGATCCCAAATTAAATGTTTCATCTCGCTCAACCTCCTTCAAAACACTACATCAATTTAAAATTAAACTGGAAACTGTAAACTGGAAGGAAAAATAATGCTTCCAGATTTTACATTACTTTTGCTTTTGTTCAATCATAATCCATGATACATTGGTTGTATCGATTTGATAGACGTTTTTCTTAGGAGGGCATATGAAACGTAAAGCTAGTGTGTTGGTAGTAGAGGATGATCCATCCATTAGTTTGGGGTTGATGGATGTACTTGTGTTTCATGGATATGCAGTTACAGGAAGTGCTGATGGTGAAGAAGCCTTAGAAATAGGTCTCAATTCATCGTTTGATTTAATTATCTTAGATGTGATGTTGCCAAATGTTGACGGATTTACCATTTGCAGAAAAATTCGGAAAAAAAAGCCGGGGCAGGGAATTATCATGTTAACTGCAAAAGGTTCTGAAGATGATATCATCACTGGCTTTAAGTCTGGCGCAGATGATTATGTGTGCAAGCCATTTTCATTACGTGAACTTATGGTTCGTGTTGAGGCTGTGTTAAGGCGTACTGGTACTCGGGTTGGTGACGAACAGATTGCATATAAAGACATTTTTTTTGATGGAAAAACACTGATTGCAACATATAAGGAAAAAAGTGTTGAATTAACCCGTCGTGAAATGGACCTGATTGTCTATCTATACCGAAATCAAGATCGTATTGTTTCCAAAAAAACGCTTTTGATAGATGTGTGGAACTATGCTGATGCAGATATCGAAACCCGAACTGTAGATATTCATATTCTTAAACTACGTAAAAAGTTAAGTGAACTTGCCCCTGACATTCCTTTGATTCATACGGTTCGGGGGCAAGGTTACCGTTTGGAACCCGGACTATGAAACGGCTTCGCATATTAATTTTATTATTTATTGTGATTCTATGTGTTCCGTTAGGCTATTTTATCATGAGGACATTGTATAGTTTAGCTCAGGAAGAGAAATCAGAATTGCGCTATTTTTCTGAAACACTGTTTAACGAAAT
>PDZT01000428.1 GCA_002753105.1 Deltaproteobacteria bacterium YD0425bin50
TTATGAACCGGTTCCTGTTCATGTATAATACTCAATTCCAAATCCGCAGCCTTCCTGCTTAACTCTGTTGCCCCAATATTTCCCGACACACCTTTAATTGAATGAATCAGCTTTTTACAGTTGTGAGTATTACCGTTTTTGAGTTCAGATAGGATGGATTGCATTAGCTTTTCATAAGTTGTGTAAAACTCGTATAAACATTTTTTAAAGAGTTTTTTATTACCAGAGAATCGATTCAAACCTAAATCCATATCTATTCCGGGCATTGATCTGGGTAATTCTATGGCCTCCATTCCTTCAAATCGTTTTGGATGGATTAAAGGAATTTCTCTGGGTTTGTGTTCAATCCATTTGAGAAAAGCTGAAAATAATGCTTTTGTATCTATAGGTTTAGTCAGATAATCATTCATGCCAGATTCTATACACTTATTGCGTTCAGCATTCATGGCATGAGCGGTTATCGCAATAATGGGAATTGGGAATTGGGAATTTCTAATTTCTTTTGTAGCCGTATATCCATCCATTTCAGGCATCTGGATATCCATGAGAATCAGATCGAATGCGCTTGTTTTGACAATATCCACAGCTTCTTTGCCGTTATTAGCAACCATAACAATAAACCCTTCCTGTTCAAGAAACTCACAAGCGACCTGCTGGTTTATAGGATTATCTTCAACCAAGAGAATACGGGAGCCTCTAATATTGTTTAAATCTGCGGACTTGTATGATTCTCTATTTTCTGTGGTATGTATAACCTCCCTATTCTTTTTAGCTTTAGTAAACCTTGCGGTAAAAGAAAAAATGCTCCCAACTCCCGGTTTGCTTTCAACGGATATTTTTCCGCCCATCATTTCAATTAATTGTTTACTAATCGAAAGCCCAAGACCTGTGCCGCCATATTTTCTTGTTACAGACCCGTCTAATTGATTAAAAGGCTGAAACAATTGTTTAACCTCATCTTCGGTCATTCCTATCCCCGTATCTTTTACAGTAAACAGCAGCAGATCATGCTCACTATCATGGGCATCTACTACTTGGGTAGTAATAGTAATTTCTCCAGATTCAGTGAATTTGATTGCATTATTCATTAAATTCAGCAGGATTTGTTCTAATCTCAAAGGGTCTCCATTGAACGTATTGGGTATATTTTTTGGAATCTCAAAAAAAAGCTTCAGACCTTTGCTTTCAGCCTGAATTGTTAAAATATTCGAAATATTTGAAAAAATAGTGTTCAAATTAAAATTAATGTGTTCTATGTCAACTTTACCCGCCTCTATTTTAGAAAAATCGAGTATATTATTAATAATTCCGAGAAGTCCTGTTGCCGAACTTTGTATTTTTGTTAAGTAATCTTTTTGTTTTAAAGTCAAACCCGTTCTCAGCACAAGCTCTGTTAACCCAATAATACCATTCATCGGAGTTCGAATTTCATGACTCATGTTTGCCAAAAACTGACTTTTAGCCTTGTTTGCAACTTCAGCAGCGTTTTTGGCCTCTTGAAGTTCATAAGTCCTTTTTTGAACCAGTCCTTCTAAATTTTCATGATGTAGGCGGACTTCATTAGACATGATATTCAATGCTTCAGCAAGCTTACCCAGTTCATCATGCCTTCTGACTTCTAACTGATAAGAATAATTTCCTGCTGCAATCTCTTTGGCCGCTTTGGCTAATTTCCCAAGCACGTTGATGATATTTCTGTTCAGGATAAATCCAATAAAAAGAGCAAATATAAACACTCCCAACATCATGAAAGAGAGGTTTCTAATAGCAATATTGCGGGTCTTAAGATAATTTTCAGCGCTGTATTTAATCTTTAAGGATGCAACAGGTTTTCCATTTATACCGTATATAGGCTGATATTTTGCCAGATATCCATTCTTAGCAATGATAATCTCTTCATAAGACATACCCTGTTGAATTACTTTTTCTAATATTTGATCAGATACCAAGGGGGCATCGTTATTATTTTGAATATTATCTGCGATTAAAAACCCCTGTTCCTCAAAAATAGATACCTCAGCCATTAATAGTTCTTCAATTTCCATAATAATGCTTGTATCTTGGTTTAAAATTTGCCGAACAATAAACGCGCCGATCACTTTTTTTTCGCTTTGCAGGTTATATATTGGAGAACTCGCAGTTAAGGATAACACCTTTTTTTTTTCACGAATAGCAGGCAGTCCACTTTTTTTAAATTCTTCCCACAATACCACTTCAGTTCCTGAAACGATCTTTCCAGATAAAGCAGATTCTACAAATGGATCTGTTTTGTTCAAATTCATCAATTGAGTCGTATCACTGGAGTGTAAGATGGTATTGCCGGAAGCATCAATCACTGTGATAAAACAGAATTTATTTGGCAGTGGACTTTCTTTCAATTCCTTTTTTAACCTGTCATACAAACCAAAATCAAGTAACATGCTTAAATGGTTTTGATCGCTATAGAATTGAGCTATTCGATTCATTTCTCTAATTTTTTTTTTATAAATCAGTTCAGCTATTTTTACATCAGAAGTCATTTTCTGGAGCGTTTCCCGTTCAATTTCATGACTATAAAAACGAACAATATAGATCATGATGAAGCTTAGAGGGATAAGAAGCGTGATTACAAAAGCAAGTCTTATTTGTGTGTTTAATTTTAGATACGGCATTTACGGATTGACCTTTGTTGGTGGAACAAAAATTTCATTGTAAAATTCATCGGCGATTTTCAGCGCTTCGGTTGGAACTTCAAATCCAATCATTTTAGCTGTTTTCATATTAATGGCGATTCGTTCTGGTGCTTGGTATAACTGTGGAATATCGCGCGGTTTGATTCCATTGAATATTTTTGCAATACACGCGGCATGAAACATTCCGTCATATGAATACCCTGACTGGGACATGCTAAGCAATGCTCCATATTTGACACAATTCGAGCTTTTTTGAGCAAAGGTAGGAATTTTATATTTAAGAGTCGGCGCTAAAAATCTGGGCAGCTCCTCATCAGGATGATAATTGCCTAACGTAAAAAAAAGCGCATCCACTTTTGGTGAAAGTGTGTTGATGCAATTGACCGCTGCATTCACTTGGTTTTCAAGTGGCCCAAGTTCATCTGCTGTTCCAAAATTGCACTGTACCAGTTCAAAACCTTTTTCCTTTGCGACCATTTCAACGTCTTTTACAGCACCATAGGTTCTGCCATATTCTGAATTTTGATAAGATATACCCAATTTTTTAAAGCCAACGATCTGGTGAAAAAGTCTTACCTGTCTTATATAACGTGTTGGATCCACTCTGGCGTGGACATGATCATATCCTGAATCTGCTTCGCTTTGAATGATGTTGGATTGAACTGCATTGGAAACGCAAATGACTACAGTCGGGACCGAATGTTCATTATTAGCCAAATCCTGACCCGACCATGTTCCAACTGCAAGCATGAGGTCAATTTTTTTTTCTTTTAATTGCTTCATACAACTGTCCCTGTTTTTTTTTCGCTCTTCTTGGCTCCAGTTGGATGTCCAAAAAGCATCCGGGAGGAGTTGGATATAGTCACTTTTTACATTTTCAGCCAACCATTTCCAGAGTTTTAACGCATCTTTGTCGTCTTCAACCAGTGGTAT
>PDZT01000067.1 GCA_002753105.1 Deltaproteobacteria bacterium YD0425bin50
ATTAATTTTGCACCATGTTTAATAATTCCGCCGAATTCCTGATGGGTTCCGGGAAGAAAACCGGGTACATCCTCATAAATAATCAATGGAATATTAAACGCATCGCAGAACCGTACAAACCGGGCACCTTTAATGGATGCATTGATATCTAGACATCCAGCCATAACACTCGGTTGATTGGCAATGATTCCCACAGGCATACCATCAAATCGTGCGAACCCAATGACAATATTTTTTGCCCAATGTTCGTGAACTTCAAAAAACTGATGATTATCGACATTAGACACAATAATGTTACGAATATCATAAGGCTGATTCGGGTCCATCGGGATCACTTCACGTAGTTTTTCATCTCTGCGCATAGGATCATCTGTTGGCGCAACAGGTTGCGGGTCTTCCATATTGTTCTGAGGAAAGAAACTTAACATCTCACGGATTTTCAGCAGGCATTCTTTATCATTGGGAGTGGCAAAATGGGCGACACCGCTTTTTTGATTATGTGCCATAGCCCCGCCTAATTCTTCCTTCGTAACCACTTCATGCGTGGTGGCTTTGATAACTTCAGGACCGGTAATGAACATGTTGCTTGTGGATTCTACCATGAATATCCAATCTGTGAGAGCAGGAGAATAGACTGCGCCACCTGCAGATGGCCCCATAATAGCTGTAATCTGGGGAATGACGCCAGATGCCATGACATTCAGAAGAAAAATCTCACCATACCCCGCTAAACTCATCACACCTTCCTGAATTCTTGCACCTCCAGAATCACATAGGCCAATTAAAGGTGCTCCAACTTTCATGGCCATTTCCATGACTTTACAAATCTTTTCAGCATGTGCTAAGGACAATGAACCACCAAATGCAGTGAAATCCTGTGCATATACAAATGCTTGTCTTCCATTAATTAAGCCATAACCTGTTACTACACCATCACCAGCAATTTTTTTTGAATCCATTCCATAATCAGTACAGCGATGTACTTTAAATCGATCAATTTCTACAAATGATCCAGAATCAAAAAGAATATTGATCCGCTCTCTTGCAGTCAGCTTTCCAGCTTCATGCTGTTTTTTAATGGCTTCTGAACCACCGCCTTGCATTGCAGTTCGATTTTTTTCCTCTAATGTCTGAAGCAACTCTTTTAATTCCATACATTCTCCTTAAGCATTCTCCTTAACATTCTCTTTTTGTTCAATATATACCATCAACAAGGTACGTCAGTTGGTGATCATTATGATAGAACAATTATTGAGTCAATAGTAATTCTCAAAGAAAACAAGTGGGCATTCATCATTGAATTTTTTGGTTGATTGATGAGATATAAGTCTAGTATAGAGCAAAAATAATCATCATCCAACAAACAATTCAACAAAGGGGGAGTTATGAAATTGGGTTTTCGATTTCTCTATGTCTGTTTTTTTATTCTGTTTACGATAGCACATTCATTTGGTGATGACATTGTTCTTGTTTCAGATATCTGGTGCCCAATTAATTGTGAACCGAATAGCTCTGAACCCGGATATATGATTGAAATCGCTCAATCCGCTTTTAATAAAGCAGGTCATACAGTTATATACAAGATACTTCCATGGGCAAGGGCTGTAAAAGAAACGAGAAATGCGATGTACACTGGAGTTATTGGGCCGTATGTAGAAGATGTGCCTGATTTTGTTTTTCCAGAAAATGAGTTGGGTATGATTGGATTTTCAATATTTGTGTCCAAAGACAATACTTGGAAATATGATGGCATCAAATCATTAACTTCAATTTCCTTGGGAGTTATCCGAGATTACGAATACGACGAAACAATTAATACCTATATTGATAACAATTTATCTGAAATGAATAAAATTCAGATGGCAAGCGGCGATAATGCCCTTGAAATTAACATTAACAAGCTTGACAAAGGACGGATTGATGCAGTCATTGAAAATTCAATTATTTTCTTGTACACAGCAAACAAACTGGGCATCAAGGATCGGTTTATCTCTGCTGGTGTTGCTGTAGAACCCAAAAAAGTATATATTGCATTTTCTCCAGCAAATCCAAAATCAAAAGAATACGCCAAAATTCTTTCTGATGGGGTAGAAGCTTTACGTAAATCTGGTGAACTTGTAAAAATATTAAAAAAATATGGTTTGAAAGACTGGAAATGAAAAAATTAAAATTAAGTACTCAACTCAACATTTCTTTTGGAATTGTTTTATATATTCCGATGGTCGTGGCAACTATCTATTCCATCATTTTTTTCAGTTCCAAAATACAGGCTGAGGCTGTGCGAAAAGTCAATTCAGATATGAAAACTGCTGAATTTATTTATCAAGGCACACTCAAGGAAATGAAAAATATTCTTCAAACGTTTTCTCAAAAAAAAACGTTAAAAATGCTTCTTAAATTGGATTTAGGTGTAAAGCTTGGAGAAGATTTGGCTCAAGATGCCAAAGAATTTCATCTGGATATGATTACTGTTTTTGATACCACGTATAAAGTACTCGTTCGTTCTCATGCTCCTACAAAAATAAATGACATGTATCCTCAACAAAACTTATTTGAACAGGTATTTAAAGGGTCTGTATTTGCAGGAGCTGAAATACTCACGGCTAAAGATTTGGAATTTGAAGGGTTTCAGATTAAAAATCAACTTATGCCCAAATACATATTTTCGATTTCCGCGGTTGCCCCGGTTTACGATCGTGATCAAAATATCTCTGGTGCCATTCTTATTCGCCGGTTTATCAGTTCAGAATCTGAGATGATTCGACACATGCACGACACATTAAAATTGAGCGTTGCATTATTTGCCCACACCACTCCTGTTGCCACCTTATTTAATTCGTCTGAAAGCGCTCAGATCATTAATTCAACATCTTTGCTACAAAAGGCTTTGGATGAAGATCAGTTGCAACTTAGTGCTGAATTCAGAAAAGGCGGGCATATTTCAATATTTTTACCCTTACATGGTGTTGAAAAAAAGCCTGTTGGCATTTTAATGGTTAACGCGGATGTCAATGACTACTTGGAGACACGAAATAGCGCCATTGTAATTCTGTTGTCAATTTTATTGATTGGTACGCTTTTATCTTACAGCATCAAAACAATTATCATGAAACGAATTCTTACCCCAGTGCAGCGTTTAAAAGAGGGGACTGAACGCATCGGAACTGGAGGTTCTAATTACCAAATCAAAATAACTTCTGATGATGAAATCGGTGAATTGACCAACGCATTTAATCAAATGACTCAGGATTTGTACGTATATCAAAACAAATTAAAGGAAAACAATGCGTTACTTGAAGTACGAGTCGAAATGCGTACCAGAGAATTGAAAGAAACAAACGAGGAGCTCCTTAAAACCAATCAGGTTTTGGAAGATACGCTAGAACGGCTCAATCCGGGTGTTTCTAAACTGATTGGAAATAATAAACAGCAGCTCGGTCTTGTATATGCCACAGAACTTGTTGCAGATGTGTGTAATTATACCAAATTAAACATGCTATTAGGTGAAACCATTGTGGGAGAATTTATGAAAAAGTTTTTTAGAGAAAGCCATAAATTATTTGCCCGATATCATGGTATGTTTGATAAAACTGTTGGAGATCAGGTAATTGGCATATTTGGAATTATTAAAGATGATTTTCCAGCAAATGAAACCCATCCTATAGATGCTATTGATTGTGCAATGGAACTTGTTGAAAAAGCAAAACGTCTGAATCAACAACTGCAAGAAGTAATTGAAGATAACTATACAGCGATTGTTTCAAGGCGTAATTCGCTATCTGAAGAAGACCGTGGCATGGTGAAAATTGAAGATATACGATTTAATGTACGTGTAGGAATCAACACGTCAAATCCGGTGAGCGGTCGTGAAATCGACCGAATGCGTATGGTGATGATGGGGGCTGAAACGTGTATGGATTATACTGCCCAAGGTGGAGCTGTTATCTATGCGTTTCGTTTAGAAAGCAGCGGTATTCCCGGAGAAATTCATATTGGCGAGAACACAAAACGTCAAGTAGAGCATATGTTTAAACTTGAAGAAAAACCGCCTATCAACCTCAAAGGCCTTGGTATCCAACCCGTGTATCGGGTCGTAGGACGTCAATCTATTTTTGAAAGTATTTATCCAAAGACAACGATATACTTGCAGTACCGTAATCATGTCCCTGATCTTTTAATCAATATTTTAAATAACTTATATGTTGGTCGGATGCAGATTTATGAGGTCAGAAAAATCAATGAATTCATAGATGTAAATTTGCGATATCTTGAATATCTTGCAGGATATTTTAATCTGTTTTTTGCCCGAGCTTTATTTACTTACGGTATTGCAGAAAAATCAGGATTACCCTTTGAGCAGCTTCAAGCCATGCTGTTGGCTTCTATCTGGTACAATATGGATGGACTCATTAAAGAGATTGAATGGAAATCCCTGATAGAATTAAAATCCATTGACGATCAATTACCTGAAGGCATTGATATGAATTTTTTTACGAATTTAAAAAATGACCTGATGAAACCAAAATCAGAAACACCTGAAGCAATGATTATCCAGATGTGTAATGATTATGATTCTATGGTATTTGATCGGACACTTTTGCAAAAAAGAGCAAAAGACATTCTTCCAAGCAAACAAGTGATATCATTTATGAAGCTTGAAAATAAATATTCAGATGAACTTATCAGGATTCTCGAAGAGTTAATGATCGTCGAAAACACTATGCAAATCATTCCGAGCGATGAAAATGTATCAAATTATCTTATTTTACCTCAAAATATTGATCTTCTCACTACAATTATCAAAACAAATTTAACTGAAGAGCAGCGTCAGTATTTAAAGGAACATATTTAACTGCATAGGGGGATTTGGAATAATAATTCTCTATCCCCCAATGGCAAAAAATAAAAACTGTCTATAAGTTAAGGCCGATTTATTGGCTGATGTAAAGGTTCGTTGATCGGTTCATTAATAGGTGAATTTATCGGTTGATCGATGGGTTGATGTATCGGTTCATTCACTGGTTCGTTTACAGGTGGATTTGTCGGATCATTGATTGGTTTATTTACAGGTTGATTCATGGGTTGACCTGTTAATGGATTTATCCGAACAAATAATTGATGTACCCAAAGATTTTCATCATGAATACTAATCCTGTTTTGTAACACCACATCACCGTTGGGTCTAAATAAAATAGCAGGCCGATTATCTGCGTTTACAATAATGAGTCGATATGCGGGTCGATAAATGGTTTCATGATCAGCCACATCCCGAACATGAACGATGCCTTTATCATCCACTCTTGCCTCACGCCATCCGGGAATAACCTCTTTAGCATAATTATTAAATTCATGAGGTGAGAATGGGTATGGATTCATGTTTTGTTTAGAACCATCGCTATAAGTTACAAAAGCAAACCCTTCAGGCGTATAGTGTAACCCGGGACCAACTTGTTCTTCAGATGTTTTTGGAGATACATTCATGTCCGGACGGAACGCCAAAATTCTATCACGAAAACGTACAATAATACCACCTGATTCAAGTATTCGGATACGGGCTTCCTGAAATTGATTTTTAAGTATGCGCAGTAAATCATCAATGTTATAAGGGGTTGGAGCAAATGACATGACATTTCCATTGGGATCGGTAATGACAATATTATTCGCTTCATCAAAGTCAATCACTGGCTGACCCGTGGATTCTGTATCAATATGTACCTGATTGGTTGGTCTTAAAAACAAATTGGTAAAATTATTTAACATGAGATGCAAATTTCCGTTATTATCCTGATTCATTTGACCCGATTCTAATCCAGTAATATTTTGAATTAAGTCTAAAAAACTTTGACCTCCTTGTGCAGTCGAGTTTAAATTTACTGCTGGAGGCGCTTCAATCTGAACATCATCAACATTCATATTGAGCAGATTCACATTTGTATTTAACATTAAATCAGTGAGAAATGAAGGAAGTTGGATATCAGAAATTTCTTCGTTATTTTCTTCAGTAGTTATTTCATCAGTAACCTGATAATCAATTAAATCAAAAAAAGATGTAATAGGATTACTCGTAACAACAGGTGTTTCAGTTGCATTTTCTTCAGCGAATACAAATGTTACCGGGAAAATTAAATTTAGAATAATTATACTCGTGATTAAATAGGATTTCATGTAGATACTCCTTATTTTTAAAAATAATTATGTTTAATAGTTAAATATCAAGAAATTACAAGGTATAATTTCATTATCATCGCATAATTCATCACCTCCTTTAAAAATTATACAATTATAATATTAGTTTTTTTTAAAAAAATTATAGCAAAAATTAAGTGTTATTATGGGTGAGATTTTTTTCTAATAAAACTTCTACAAGATATGTGCCAGATAATGAAATAAAAATAAATAAGGTCTTTATTAACAGTATAATACCATTAAAAAATTGGTAAATTAAAAAAAAATAAGTAGAAGGGAGAATCCATAATTGGTGATATCGAACCAATTCTATAACCGTTATAGACTTCTATAGATTAATTCGATGATTTCTTGAGGGTGTTTAATGATGAATTTTGCACCGCTTTCACGCAGTTCTGCTTCGTCCCGAAATCCCCATAATACGCCCACAGAATTCATATTTGCAGCAACTGCTGTTTTCATATCTACCGAAGAATCACCAATAAACAGAATATCTGTAATAGGGATGTTTAAGTATTTTGAAATATACAATACGCCAGCAGGATCGGGTTTGGCTGGTATCTCAGAACGTTGACCTAACACGACTTCAAAAAACGATTCTGGAAAAAAAGCTGAAACATTCTTTTGCGTCAATTCATGCGGCTTGTTGGAGAATACACATAATTTTATTCCTAATGATTTTAATTCGGTCAATATATCAGTAATACCAGTATAGGGTTTAGTATGAACATTCCAATTGTTTCCATAATCTATTAAAAAACGATCAACACAACGCTGAATGAGTTCTAAATTATTCTGTTGATCCTTAGGTAGCACTGTTGTCATTAAATGATGAACGCCACAGCCAACAAAATACCGATAGGCATCTCTTGGGTGTATCATAAAACCATAGGAAGTGAGAACTCTGTTTGCAGCATTCGCTAAATCACTCAATGTGTCGATCAGAGTTCCGTCTAAATCAAATATAATCGCTTTATATTTTCTATTCAATTTTAAACCTTCTTACCATTTCCATAAGAACCTCGCCCAATTGGTTTAGCGTAAGCACATTATTATTTAAACTGTCGATGTTTTGTTCCAATGTTTTCGAAGCCTGATTGACTTCTTCGATATCTGAAGTAATTTTTTCTCCCTGACGCGTTGCTTTTGCAACATTATCATTGGATTTATTGATTTCCTGTGAAGCTTTTGCTACATTATTTGCTATTTCTCTAGAAGTAACAGATAATTCTTCAATAGCAGCAGCAATCGTAGAAATAATATCATTGACTTCATTAATGACTTTTGAGATTTCCTCAATTACAGTAACTGTACCAGAGGATGTTTTTTGGATTCCATCAATTTGATTTTTAATTTCTCTGGTAGCCGCTGCTGTTTGTCGTGCAAGTTCTTTAATTTCATTGGCAACAACAGCAAACCCTTTCCCAGCGTCTCCAGCTCTTGCAGCTTCAATAGTAGCATTTAAGGCCAACAGGTTCGTTTGTTCAGAAATTTCTGAAATCGTTTCAGTAATTCGGTCAATTCCCTGAACATCATTTCCTAATTTTAAAATCGTATCAGAAGCTATTTTGGATTGAGACACTGCATTATGGGATATACTTCTGCCCGATTCTGTACTTTTAGCAATTTCATGAATGGTAGATGTCATTTGCTCAATCGCACTTGCAACCACGCTGATGTTGCTGGAAGCCTCCTCCATCCCGTTACTAACAGAATTCATATCACGACTCATTTCTGAAGAAAAACGCGCAACTCCATAAGATTTACTCGAAGTGGTATTTGAAGTAGTTTGCATTTCATTTGACAGCACCGTTAAACTATCTGAAGCTGAAGTCAATAAGCCAGCCTCTTTCGAAATATCATGAATAATACTCTGAATTTTTTCAATAAAGCGGTTAAACCATCGTGCAAGTTCACCCATTTCGTCTTTTGTTTCCTGTAGCCGTTGAGTCAGATCACCATCTCCCTGTACCAAATCAATGGTTCGGTGAGTTAAATGGTTGATGGATTGAATAATTGAATGAATGATGGAATAGCCGATGAGTGAAAAAATCAAAATACCGATGGCTACAATAATAATCACCATAATTATAGCAATATTTCTTTTCTGAATGCTATCTTCATTCACCGTTTCAAGAAGCGTTTTAGCTACGTTGATAATTTCATTGCCTGCATTATCCAAGGTTTTGATAGCATCTTGTTCTTTTTTAAGGATATCTTGAGATTCTTTGGCAAGAAGTGTAAATTCTGCTATTGATTTTTCACCTGATTCTATATTTTTTTGAATTTCCTTATCATTCAGTGCAGTTGAAAATTGTTTTAAAATACCAAGAATAGGGGGCAACTGTTTTTTAATAACCTCTTGAAATTTTTTTAAATATGTTTCATTTGAGGTACGCAGATATTGCTGTTGTAAAACAGATAATTGAAGCGCGATAATATTGCAATCCCGACCCACGTTCAACATCTCACTTTCAGTATTAGAAATAGTTCCACCCTCAATTTGAAGTTCTGCTTGTTTAGCCTCAATTTTTTTAATTGTTTCATGCATTTTTTGAATAAACAGGCTCACAGGTTCAATTATTTTTTCAGAGAGTTGAGTGGTTTGCAAATGAATAGTAATGACTACATCAATTTGTTTTTTATAGATATCAATGGATTCCCGGATACCTTGAATCGTATCTTTATGCTTATCCATTTGAAATTCACTTATTAATGTATCGATTTCTTCTTCAGCAACCTCAAGGGTTTGGTGCAGCTTATTTTTTAACTCAGGCAGATAGAATTGAAGATACGTTTTTTCATATATTCGGGAAGTTTGAATTATTTCCACAATTCCATAAACACGATCTTTTAAACGATTGGTATCTTCAATACCTAAATAATAAAAATAGGTTGTTCCAAGGATAAGTAAAATCATTGTACTAGCGAGTATGGTAAAATAAATAAGCTTTTTTTTAATGGACATTTTAAAATCCTATTTTGGGTTATTTTTTATAAAGATATTTATAATAGATATATATAGTTTTTCAGAAAAGAATTTTGGCAAGGCAGCAGGGAGGAAGGTGTATACCTAATACATCGACGACCGATAACGCAGCAAAAAACTTTTCTGGAAAGCTATAGTTGTTGGGCAAGGTTATTGCTTTCCTACATCATGTCCTATGATGAAGACTCCACGCATAGACTTCCATGTGTTTTTTCCCTCCGTTTTGTTTTTTTGAATGGGTTTGATTATCGTGGCAAGACTACTATTTATATGCTATGCCATTAGAATATGTGATGTCAAGTGTAATGTATCAACGGCACTTACGCTAGTTATTTTTATTGGCGATGCATAACTGAGATTGAATTACATCTCAGACCTTCATTTGAAAATCAGCTTTGGGTTCAGGTGCTGGATGACCGATAAAATACCCCTGTGCATAATCTATCTGGAAGATTTTTAGCAAAAGCAATATTTTGTCGTTTTCTACAAATTCTGCAATCGTTTGAATGTTCATTGAAGAAGCAATCGTTTGAATTGCTTTGACAATACCTTGATCCTGTACTTGTTCAGGAAGTTTTTTTATAAAAATTCCATCGATTTTCACGTAATCAACCTGAAGTTCTTTTAAATAGATAAATGACGTAAACCCAACACCAAAATCATCTAAAGAAAAACGACATCCCATTTTTTTTAAAGCCTGAACGCATTTTACCGCTGCATTCATATCCCGAATTGCAGCCGTTTCTGTAATTTCAAATACAAAACAAGACGGATTGGCTTGGTATTGACAAAATTTTTCTTTTAAAAAATCTAATAAAGTGTCATTGTCCATGTCCTTACCTGACAAGTTCATTGAAAATGTATATAACTTGCCTTGTTTCTGGAGATTGGCCTGATACTGGATTGTTTTATCTGCAATAACACGGCTTAATTGATTGATTAAGCCAAAATTTTCAGCAGCAGGAATAAATGCACCCGGTAAAATAATTTTTCCCTGTTCATCGCGCATTCTGGCAAGCACCTCAAAATGATCAATCGAATTGGTTTTCAGATCAAGAATAGGCTGAAACCATATTTCAAACCGATCTTCATTTAATGCTTTTTCAATACGATCTTTTTGATGCAGGCGCCGTTGAAAGGATTCAAAATGATGATCTTCAGGTTGATATAACACGCATTTGTTTTTTCCTCGTTCTTTGGCTTGAAAAAGGGATGAATCTAAACGAATCAACAGATCATTTACCGTCAGACCATGCTGCGGCATTGCGACAATACCTGCACTAATTGTCGTGCTTATATTATGTTCTGTAAATCGGTAATTCTCAACGGCTTTTCGGATACGTTCAGCAATTTCCAATCCGTTCAATCCATTGATTTCTCTAAACCATAAAATTATCTCGTCTTCTCCAAACCGGCCAATGCAATACAATGACATCTTTAATTCATGGTCGAGTATATGGAGGATTTGTTCAATGATTCGTTTCAGAAACGCATCACCGATACTATGCCCATAAGTGTCATTGATCAGTTTAAACCGGTCAACATCAAATAGAATCAACACACCAGGGTTTTTTGAAATCAGGTCAGATTCTACACAATCAAGAAAATATTTCCGGTTTAAAATTCCTGTAACCAAGTCCAACCGTAACATGGCTTGAGCTTTTTTTTCAGCCATAATTCTTTCAGTAATATTTTCCTGTATGGCTAAAAAATGGGTAATCTTTCCCGAATCATCTTTAATCGGTGAAATTAATCCCTTCACCCAATAAAATTCACCGTTGATTTTTTTATTCTTAAAAACCCCGCGCCATGTGATTCCAGATGAAATTGTTTCCCATAATTCTTGATACGCATGAAATGGAGTTTCACCAGATGCCAAAATTCTTGGATTTTGTCCTAAAACTACATCTTTCGAATACCCCGTAACTTCTTCAAACATGGGATTGACATACTCAATATTACCTTTAAAATCGGTAATAAAAACAATATTGATACTTTCTTCAATAGCCCTAGACAAAATACGCTCAGATTGCATACAATCTTCAAGATTAACTTTGGGTTTTGTTTTTAACTTCTTGATTTCTTTGTATTTTTCTTCTAATTCCTGTTTTGTTTCGTAATACGCTTTATAAACTGATTCGTATGTATCCATAGGAGTATCTCTTATTCTATTCGTTTTTTTTTATGAATTAAGGTAGATTATTTGTTGCTTGAAAATCCTTAATATATGACTTTCCTTTTTGAAATAAAATACAAAACCGGCACAGTCATTCTTGAAAGCAGCAGGGATGCAACTTCACCAGCCATCAGAGAAATAGCAAGACCTTGAAATATCGGATCAAATAGAATAACGCCAGCGCCTACAATAACGGCTGCTGCGGTTAACATCATCGGTCTGAACCGAACCGCACCTGCTTCAATAACCGCTTTATCAAGCGGCAGGCCTTCTGTAATCCGCAATTCAATAAAATCCACAAGAATAATAGAATTTCGAACAACAATACCTGCGCCTGCAATAAATCCTATCATGGATGTCGCTGTAAAAAAAGCGCCCATAGCCCAATGTGCCGGTAAAATTCCGACTAGCGAAAACGGAATGGCCATCATAATAATCACAGGCGTTTTAAACGATTGAAACCATCCGACCACGAGAATATATATCAAAATAAGCACTGCCGCAAAAGCTAATCCAAGATCGCGGAACACTTCATAAGTAATATGCCATTCTCCATCCCACTTCATGGACTCAGATTCTTCAAAGTAAGGCAACGACGCTGAATACTGCTGAACAGGTTCACCTTTACTATTTTGAATCATGGCAATGCGTTTAGCCATTGTTAATATGGCATATACAGGGGATTCCTCAGTACCTGCAACATCTGCTGTTATGTAAATAAC
Source organism: Deltaproteobacteria bacterium YD0425bin50 (assembly GCA_002753105.1). GTDB lineage: Bacteria > Desulfobacterota > Desulfobacteria > Desulfobacterales > YD0425bin50 > YD0425bin50. Next base: position 12,074 of record PDZT01000067.1, read on the forward strand.
AGGCATTCCATTTTTGTGGTATATGGATTGATCAATAGGTTTATAGCTTGGGTGCATCAATTCACCCATTGGCACAAGGTCTCCCTGTGCATTCATTAATCGGATTGCGTTAAAATCATCACTATGGGATCGGTTTTCACGGGGAATACGAACATAAATGGGTAAATCTTCTTTTTCATCTTCTTCATGAATCAAGCCAACTTTCATTCCAGACACCGCAATGTTCAATGCTGTATTGATCTGCTCCATATCAATTCCGGAAAGTTTGGCTTTGCGTTTATCTATATCAAACCGAAGCTTACTTACGGCATCTTCCTGATACCAATCCACATCCACAACGCCATCTGTGGTTTCAAAAATCGATTTGATTTTTTTCGCCAACTCAAGTCGGCTATTTTCTTCAGGGCCATAGACTTCAGCCACAAGCGTTTGTAATACGGGCGGCCCGGGAGGCACTTCAGCAATCTGAATCGTTGCGCCATACGGTTTGCCAATAGCATTCACATCAGACCGAATCGCTTTGGCAATATCATGACTTTGGCGTTTACGTGCATGTTTAGGCACAATGTTGACCTGAATATCGCCTACATTAGAACCATTCCGAAGAAAATAATGACGCACTAACCCGTTAAAATTATAAGGTGATGCCGTACCAATATAAATCTGATAGTCAGTCACTTCAGGAACGGTTGACATATAATCGCCGATTTTTTGAAGCACATACGCGGTTTGCTCAAGCGGTGTATCTTCAGGCATATCCACAATAATCTGGAATTCACTTTTGTTATCAAAAGGCAGCATTTTTACGGTAACTAACTTCAAGGGAACCATTGCAATTGATGCAAAGAGCAATAAAATAACGCTAATTAAAAATACATTCCGAACGCTTCGTTTATGAAGCAACGGATCCATGATTTTCCGATAAAGCTGTGTTGACCAGTCATCATGATGCTCAGTATGCTTTTGGGGATTGTCTGGTTTCAGCAGACGAATTGCAGCCCACGGCGTAACAATAAAGGCTACAATCAAGCTGAATATCATGGCTGCTGAAGCGCCAATGGGTATAGGCCGCATATATGGCCCCATCAGTCCCCGTACAAAAGCCATGGGTAAAATCGCTGCGATTACGGCTAATGTAGCCAGAATCGTTGGGTTTCCAACTTCATTTACTGCCAAGATCGCAATATCAGTGATTGATTTTCCTTTATTTTCAGGCAGATGATAATGTCTAACGATATTTTCAACCACAACAATCGCATCATCAACAAGAATACCAATTGAAAAAATCAGGGCAAACAATGTAATTCGGTTTAACGTATATCCATATAAAAAGAAAACGAGCAGAGTTAAGGCTAATGTCACAGGTATAGCTATGGCTACAATTCCAGATTCCCGTAATCCCAAAGTAAACATAATCAGGATGCTGACCGAAATAATCGCGATCAACATATGAAACAACAGTTCATTGGATTTTTCCCTTGCAGTTTCTCCATAATGACGGGTAATGGTTGTTTGAATATCATTTGGGATAACCGTGCCTTTAATTAAATCGATCTTTTTTAAAACCTGATTGGCAACATGAATGGCATTCGTACCTTTTCGTTTTGAAATAGCAAGCGTTACTGCCGGATAAGAACTGCCTGTGTCATATTCACGACTGATGCCTTTATCTATAGCGGATGGCCCTACGCCAAAAAAAACATAATTCACAGGTTCTTCAGCCTCATCAAGGACTTGAGCCACATTTTTTAAATATACAGGCGCATCCTGATTTACACCCACAACAAGATTTTCAATATCCTCAACATGATTGAAAAATCCACCGGTTTCCACAATGATTTCTTTTTGATCAGAGGTAATGCTTCCTACTTTATATTGCTGATTTGTAGAAGTTAATAAGGGTACAATCATCGCCGGTGAAAGATGATGTGCGGCGAGTTTACCGATATCAAGCAATACCTTGATTTCCCGCCTTGTTCCCCCAATGATAGTTACTTCAGATACATCGGGAATTTCTTTTACAGAATCAGTTACTTGCGCGGCTATACGACGTAAGAAATAATGATCATACTGCTCTGACCAGAACGTCAGAGCAAGAATAGGCACATCGTCAATACTTCTGGGTTTGATTAAGGGCTGAGATGCTCCCGGTGGAATCAAGTCAAAATTTGCAAACAGTTTTTGATTGAGCTTGACAATGCTTTTTTCTTCATCCTGTCCAACTTCAAAACGGACAATAGCCATAGAAAACTCAGGTCTGGAAATGGAATACACATATTCAACACCCGGAATTTCCATGATCAGTTTTTCCATAGGACGGGTAATACGCTGCTCAACTTCTTTGGCTGATGCGCCTTTCATTTCAACAAACACATCAATCATCGGCACGATTATCTGCGGTTCTTCTTCACGAGGCAGCATTAAAGTCGAACCAATTCCAAGCAGAATCGCAGCCAATACAATCAGCGGGGTTAATTTTGAATGAATAAAAAAATGAGCAATTTTTCCTGCAGGCCCAAGATTCATTACAACACCTCCACCTGAATAGTATTACCATCTTTTAAACCCGGTTTTGGATCAACAATCACAAGTGTTTCAGGTGATAATCCAGAAACCACTTCTATCTGATCTTTAAACGTCTTACCTGTTTTGATCAATCGTAAATGAACTATATGATCCTCAGCCGTTTTTTCAACTGTCATCACCTGTTCCAGTTGCCCCCTTTTGATCAATGCTTGTTTTGGGATTAAAATCACTTCACGCTCACCTTTACTGCACAATGCTTTGCCATACATACCGCTTTGAAGACCCTGAACTTGAGTCAGAGCGATTTTTATACGAAACGTTCGGCTCATGGGATTCGCAGAAGGAACAATTTCTGCAACATGGCCTTGAATGATCTGATCTCCTAGCGCATCTATTTTTACGTCAACAGGACACCCAATCGAAACTTTTCCAGCAAATTCTGCTTCACTGACGTCAACTTCAAGTCGAAAACCAGTTGGATTTTCGATGGTCAATAAAGGAATTCCGGGAACTGCCAAACTGCCAACCTCTACATTCTTTTTGACAATAATCCCATCAAATGGTGCAAGAATTCGCGTGTAACTTAACATGACATTGGCTTCTTCAAGAGCAGATTTAGCTTGATCAATCATGGATTCAAATTGTGCTTTTTTCGATAGCGCTTGAGCAATGCCTTCTTCAGCACTCTGCACTTGAGTTTTACCCACGCTATATTGAGCTTTAACTGTGTCAAATTCCTGATCGCTAATGGCCTTATCCTGATACAATTTTTCATAACGGGTGTATGTTGATTCTGACAGTTTGAGATTGGCTTCGGCTTGTTTTTTTTGAACATGAGCCTGATTAATCCCAGTTTTGACTTCATTAAGACTGCTGCGTGAATTTTCATAAGCGGCCTGTGCTTGTTTCATTTTAGCAGTAATATCTCTATCATCAATTTCAATTAACAGTTCACCTGTTTTAACAGATTTGCCTTCAACCACAGAAATATGTTTGATATTACCCGATATATTACTCGATAAAACTGTACTTGCTTTTGCCTGAATAGTCCCTACAACTTCATGATAAACTGGTATTGAAGAAAGGATGATCTTTTTTGCTTTTAAGGGTTCAGGAAATCGTGTTTTGTTTTGTGAAACTTCTTGAGTTTGTTCATGACTGCAATGAGTCAGAGACATCAGCAAGAAAAAAAGGATAGAAGCAATAGAAAACATGGTTTTGAATTTCATAATACCTCCACATCATTGAACATTTTATAATAGAGATAAAGCGGATTGAGTAACCTGATTTGCGTATTAACACGGTTTGATTTAAAAATAAAGATTTTATAAATGCTAAATACATTTGATTTTCGATTTTCGATTTTCGATTTTCGATTTGTATTTTCCTGTGGTAAGCCATTTTTATAATGAATTGAATCTGTTTCTTATTTAAGCGATTTCACATGTTCATAGAGTGAATCAGCAGTAACCGTTGCTGGGCTAACAGGTTCGCCAATTTTAAGCTCGATATTTAGTCTCATGGGATTGAGTATAGAAAACCATGATTTTTTTTTATTGAGGCTGAACATGCTTTCCCATAACCCGTTCAATGCCATTGGGACAACGGGAACTGGGGATTTTTTGATGATCCGTTCAATACCCGATTTAAAAGGATTCATATTTCCATCACGGGTTAATTTACCTTCAGGAAAAATACATACTACCTGACCGTCTGCCAATTCGTTTTGAATTTGTTGAAACGCATTTTCCAATATGTTCGGATTTTCTTTGGCGCTTGCTATAGGGATAATTCTTGCTTCTTTAAAGAGCCGTTTTGTAAATGGAACTTTTAAAAATGTATGGTGCATGACAAATCGTACGGGACGCTGAATGCAAACTGAAATAATCAACCAGTCAATGTAACTGATATGATTAGCGACCAATACGACAGGCCCTTTTTTAGGGATAAAATGCGCATTAAAAATGTGTATCCGATAAAACAATTGAGCAATGATCTGGCATAGAAAACGAAACAATCCAATTGGATCTAATTGATATGTATAAATAATTGTACTTACTCCGATGCCTCCGCAAATAGCAATTGATGTAGAAATTGGGATATGAATATGAACGATCAGTAAACTGATTAAAATTGGCATAATCAGTAAATTGGTAATATTAAAAATGAACAAAGGTCGATGGGTAGTATTAAGTGAAATCATTTCTTTGGGACTGTTTTTTTGTGTTTTCATTTTATTTCTCCTTATTGATAGAAATTTCGTTTTCGTTTTTGTTGAAAAAACACAA
>PDZT01000429.1 GCA_002753105.1 Deltaproteobacteria bacterium YD0425bin50
TAAAACCAAGAAGATTTATCTTTGCCTTGATTCAAATGCCAGCCGATTAAATCTTCCGCACCCGGTGATGTATCGTAATATCCAGAGGATGACCATAATATCCAGCGTCTTTTATCTTCGTAAGGCAAGAGAGTAATCAATTCCTGTCCATCCGATATATTTATCCATCGGATGGTCCCATCGTGACAGGCAACAATACATAATTGTTTATTTGGGGTAATTGTGATCGATAATGCAGAATCACAGGTAACAAGCCATTTTTCATCACCTGTTAGATCATAATAACGTACTGCTCGGTTAGACCCTAATATAAAACCGCTTCCATCTGGCATTACAGCAAGACTTTTAGAAACCTCATATTCAGCGAGTTCAAGCGGTTTACCATTTAATTGCGGCTTAGACGTATTTTTCCAATCCTTGATAGTCAGATTTGGCGCTTTATACAAGGCGGATATCATTGAAACATCCTTTATTTTTCGGGAAGATAAACAGCGTTTATTTATTGAAAAATATAGAGGTGCTGATTCTTTGGCATTAAAATAAAAGGCTATTTCTGTACCATTGTCATTGGTCTGTATTCCTTTAGGCAAATCTCGAAAATCTGCAATTGGCGCTCGTTTATCTATCAGTACTTTACCCGTATTTTCCATGACACCCCAAGAAGGCAAGGTTGAACAAAAAGCTACAGCGCCATTGGGAAGTGATAGTATCTGAGGAATTGAATTTTCTGATGCAGGAAATGTCTTATATGTTTTTCCATTGGGCATTTCCCATTGGACAATCTGGTTAAACCCATTTTTTTGAACTGTACCTGTGGCATAAAGGTATTTACCATCAGGAGACCAGCATACACTGTTTAATCCGCCATTATTTAAACCTTCGATATTCAGTGAATACAAAAAACTCAAATCACGTCCAGAAAAAATATCCACTTTCGGAGTATCTTCATACCCAACAGCAATGTTTTCTCCATTATGAGAAAAGCTAATTAAATATGGATGTTTTCCACTACGTCCTTTTTCTTTTGCCAAACATTTTCTATCTGCATCATAGAGTCGAATAATCCCATCATATGCCGTTATAGCCAATTTTCCTGAAGGATCAAAATCAGCTCCATAACTCGGTCCTTCATACTTAACATCATAACCTATTAACGAATAATTGGTTGTTTCCAAAATGCGAATGCCGCCGACTGCAAGGCATATCACAAGGTATTTTCCATCTTTTGAAAATGCCAAGTGTAAAATATTATACTGCATTTTAAACCCAGAAATACAGCGTTTTATTTCTCCACTAAGCCGATCAAAAATATAAATTGACTTTTTTTCATTGCCTGTACATCCCGCAGTGGCAATTGTTGTACCATCTGGTGACATTGCTACAGCATAAAGTTGTCCTTCTTCACCAGTTCTTGAAATAGGTGGTCTTAGAATTCTTGCATTTTCAAATGTATCTAAAGACCATACCCGAGCGGTTTTGTCATCTGAAGCAGTTACAAGGAATCGTGCTTTTTCATCTATGGCTATTCTGTTAATAGATCCAAGATGCATTCCTGCTTCAATTCTCAGAAATGGATCAGTTGAGTATTCTGCATAACTAACTGGATTAATCATAAATAATATCATTAAAATCCAAAAAGGAAAGGTAAAAAAGTACATCTTGCCATTCTCCATAAAATATATATTTTTATTTTATACTAATAACTACGTTTGGGAATCTCCTGTCTGAACACGATTACAAGATTACAGGATAGACAGGATTTTTGTAATGTATCGTTCATCTTGTAATCTTGTAATCTTGTAATCGTGTTCAGACAAGGATTCAAAATAGCCATGTTAGGACATTAAGACATCATGTATTTGATAAATTGAAATATTTCATCCAAATAAGACATTGTCATGGCGCCAGCAAATTCATCTTCCATGTTTTGAGCTTCTGCTTTGGTATTGTTTTTATCTTCTCTCAATGTTACAATTTTTCCTGCTACTTTTGTTGTATAGCTAGGCATTTCGCCAAGCCCTTTATTAAATTCTGTCTGAGTCCTGACTTCTGGTTCCTTTTTAATCTGAGCTACATTTTGAGATTTTTTATTTTTACTTTGAGCTACTGTTTTTGATTTTTTATCTGATTTACCTTTACCCTTACCCTTAGAAGTGCTTTTTTCCTGTTTATCTGATTTCGTCACTTCAGTTATATTTTGGGGTGGAACTTTGTCTGATGTTTTGATGGCTTGTATTTGGTCATCGGTCATATTTTTTTTTCTTGCCTCATCCACTAATGCAGCAGCATATTGTTGCTCTTTATCTGAAAGAGATTGCTCGGCTTGTCCCAATATATCAGCAACAATAATCATTCCTCGTTTAATTTCATCAAAACGTTTCTGCCCTGTTTCTTTTGTGAATTTACCTAATTTTACATCTGCTATTAAATTCGTGAATTCTTTTTTATAGCAGTCTCTGGATTGATTTGCAAAAGTACTTACTCGATCCGCGCTGGCAATATCTGATTTCATATCATCGCAATAACTCGCATATCTGGCTTGATCATCTTTAATCTGTTGTTGTTTTCCAGAAATATATGCAACAACTCCTGCTCCAACTCCACCGACAACTCCTCCAATTGCAGCTCCCTTAGCAATATCATTTTTGTCTCCTCCTGATATAGCAGCCGTTAAAGCTCCTGTTCCTGCGCCGGCTAATGCACCTAACGCCGATTTCTTTGCTACGTCTTTAACTAAATCATTTTGTGAATCATAAAGATAATCAATTGGGCTATAACAGGTTGGATAATAAGCGACTTCCATTTTGGGTTTGACTGCGCAATTAAAAAGAAGAGAAGAGGATAAACACAGAGTAATAAAACAAAAAGTAAAATACTTTCTATTCATGATTCTTTTTTTCATAACACAGACTCCTTTTTTCATTTAGAATTATTCTATTGGTTATTGGTTCAGCTTCCTCAGCGTATTTAAAAAAACAACCCTCCGGTTTTTTTGCCTGTTTGCTTCTGTGCTGTTATCGACAACAGGCTGGCTTTCACCGTATCCCTTAACTTCAAACTGATCTGGACTTAATCCTGTTTTCTCTACAAGATAGCTGGCTACAGATTGAGCACGATGTAGAGATAAGGTTAAATTATACTTGGGATTTCCTAAATTACAGGTATGACCTTCTACCCTGAAAATATGTTGTCTCAGAGTCTCATCTTGAAGCGCAGAAGCTAACGAATTTAATTCCTGCTTTGCCTGTTGGGTTAATTTCGCACTGTTATATTCAAATTCCAAATGCATGGTTATTGACGGTACAGGTAATCCAACGACCTGATTTGCTGGAGTTCCCTTTAATACGTCCATATACTGTTGAATCATATCTTGTTGGCTATAACCCTCTATTGCTTGTAAGCATCCCCATATTAACAGATATATTCCTATTGACTTGATTTTCATAAGCGGTTCCCGACTCCTCATTAATTCTTAATTCTTAATTTCTAATTAGGCCTTGATCTTCGTTTCGGCCACAATGTAGGGGCGATGCTTGTCATCGCCCTTTTGGAGGGCGAACACAAGGTTCGCCCCTACAATTCT
>PDZT01000430.1 GCA_002753105.1 Deltaproteobacteria bacterium YD0425bin50
TCGGTACTGAAAATTCTGTTTCTGACAAGGTCTCCATCATTAAGACTCGTTTAATATATGGATATCTAAATGATTTAGTACAGCTATAGGCACATTCAAATGCAATTCGATGATCAGAGTGTATATCATGACAAAAGGGAAGTATAAGAATGGCTGGTTCAATAGAGCGTATAGCTTGAGAAATTGCCTGAACTATTTCAGCTCTTCCTACCCTATCTAAATGCATTGACGGGAAATTTAATTCAACTACTCGGCTAAATCCATAACAATTAGATACTTCTTCAATCTCTAAACTGCGTTTTGCGACATCTTCTCTTGAAAAACCTATAGATTCATTTATCGATGTAATAATACACCAATATATGTCATTCCCATGAGCTTTATGTTTTAATAAAAAACCCCCGGAGCCAAGGGTTTCATCATCTGGGTGAACTGATATTACCAGCATCGGTTTCATACAAAATACGTTCCAGTCAAAGGCAAACTTTCAAATCCATGAGTAACAATGACTACGATATTGGCTTCACAGCTCAACAACGTTTCTAACATAGCTTTACTAAATGCTATGCTACAGTTCCGATATAAACTATTCTCAAGAATTCCATCCAGATGTGAGACATTGATAAGTTATGGAGACTTTTGCAAAATTAAATTTATTGTACAATATGTTGGATAAATTGAAGAGTTGTTCTCATCATATTGAGTTTGGATTTTCAATTTTGCAAGTACCTCTAAAGATAAAAGATAATAACTAACAGATGTTTGTTTTTCAACAAAAAAATTGTGGCTGAAAAACAACGTTGAATGTTGAATGCTCTATATATATCTATCAGATTGATGATTGATGAGAGAAAATATCTTGTAAAAAAAAATACCGGGGCGTAGATAGGATAGTCATTTTCATTATGAATTTGGGTTATGATGTCGGTAATTGCTCAACAACACATAACATGGGGTGAGGAAAACATATGGGATTAAAAGAGAGAATAAAACAAGACCTCGTAACTGCGATGAAAGCAAGGGATGAGTTTAAAAAAGAGACCCTGCGGGTTGTTTTAGGCGAGTTAAACCGCATGGATAAAAAGGAATTATCTGACGATGAAATCGTCAAAGTCTTAAAAAAGATGGTTAAATCAGAAAAAGAAACCTTACATGCATTAGGTAAAACAGAAGATTCGGATTATATAAAAGTGATTGAAAGCTATTTACCACAACAGGCAACATCTGAAGAAATCAAATCATGGATACAAACCAATATTGATTTTAGCACATTTAAAGATAAAGTGCAGGCCATGAAACCGATCATGCAGCATTTTGGAACAAGAGCTAAAGGAGATATGGTTAAAACGATTCTTCAGGGATTGTAAATATAGGCACAAAGCCACAAAGTTGTTTGGCTATTTTGTCTAGCTTGCTAACTAAAAACCAAGAAACAGAACAAGAAAGGAACGACATGGAAAGAACATTATCTATTATTAAACCCGATGGAGTGAGTCGAGGTCTTATTGGTGAAGTAATAAAACGATTCGAGCAGAATCAGATTCGAATTGTGGCAATGAAAATGGTTCAACTAACTAAAAAGCAAGCTGAAGGCTTTTATGCTGTACATAAAGCCCGGCCTTTTTTTCAAAGCTTGACTGATTTTATGTGTTCTGGGCCTGTTGTTGTCATGGTGTTAGAAGGCGAAAATGTTATTCAAAAAAACCGTACTATCATGGGCGCAACGAATTACAAAGAAGCGGCTGAAGGCACAATTCGTAGAGATTTTGCAACTGATATTGAAAAAAATATTGTTCATGGATCAGATGCACCAGAAACAGCCTCATTTGAAATCGGATACTTTTTTAATGCGTTTGAATTGATCAGTTAATGATGATGGATCATGTAACTCTCCAAGATCATATTTCTATTGTTTTAATGCAGCCCCGTCTTCCAGAAAATATCGGGGCTGTTGCAAGGGCTATGAGTAATATGGGATTTAAAGACTTGGTCGTGGTCAATCCCAAAAATTTTGATCTGAATCGAATTTCCACGATGGCTACACATGAAGCATCATCTGTAGTAGAACATATTCGTTTGTTTGATAATCTGAATGATGCTTTATCAACTTTTCATTATACCATCGGAACAACTGCGCGTCTTGGCAGACAGCGTCAAGAACGGATTACTCCAAAACAGCTCGGAAACCACATTTTACCCTTGGCAAAAGAAAATAATATTGCTTTGCTTTTTTTTTCTGTATACAGAGGGTTATGCAATGAAGATATTGATTTTTGTGATATTCTAGTAAATATTCCTACAGCGGAATTTGCATCACTCAATCTTGCTCAAGCGGTGATGGTTCTTTGCTATGAATTATTCACGGCTGCAACAGATTTTACTTCAGAAACATTTATTCCAAGCCTTGCAACGCGGCATGAATTGGAAACCATGTATGAGCATTTAAAAGACGCATTGTTAGTGATCGACTTTATCAATCCCCAAAACCCTGATTATTGGATGAAAAATTTTAGAAGATTTTTTTCTCGGTTTCAACTCAGAGCAAAGGAAGTCAAGTTAATTATGGGGATTTGTCGTCAGATTCATTGGTATGGCGGTTTTAGATTTCAACAAGGATTAAATCAACATCAGCAATGCGTTAAATATAAGGAATAGCTGTAGAGACACAGCAGTGTGTCTCTACACTAACAATGGATAGGAATTTTTTCTACTGATCAATTATCAATTATTCCAAAATTATTCAATTTCCATAAATGTAAACCTTCTGGAGTTTGTCCATAATAATTAAAATCTGCCCAGAGATCGATAGAATCCACTAATGTATTGTATTTGATTAATGGGATATTGATAGCCAAACTGGCTGATATTGTTGGTAAAGATATTTCTTGCCCAACGCCGATAACAATTCCGCAAGAAGCAGGATTATTTTTACATTGATCTAGTGTTTGTTGCTTAACTGCATCTAAATCAGCCTGGGTATAACAGTGTAAATCAGGTGGAAGGTCATTACCTAAATTGTATAATTCTTGGATTTCAAATTCGGAAAGTATGCGATTATAGATTCGCATATCATCAATTTCCCCGAACATATTTTGGCTGAGTCCAAATCCTCCTCCTACAGTATCTTGGTCTTGTCCTAATACGAATCCGTTTTCAGCAATAACAAGATTATCTGATGATATGGCAATATCTCCTTCTACTCGTTTCCCATCAATATCGATTGTGCAAACTGAACCATTCCTTGAAAAGACAATAAAATGCCAATTCATATCTTCAACTGCGTTATTCTCTCCAAATCTATAATTTGTACTGCCTTTCCAATCCATATAAAACCTGTCACTTGATGCCACATAGGCCAAATTGAATTCATTATCTTCATACTCATTTGCAATTCCGATGATATTGTTGATATCACTATTAAGAGCGTTTAGTTTTACCCAAAATGCTAATGTAAAAACATCGAGACCATTCAGTATGCTATATGGTAACGATATAAATTGATACTCATTAATTTTGTATGCTTGATTTGTATTTCCAAATCTATCTGCTGTCAACGTTGCCCCATTGACTTCACC
>PDZT01000431.1 GCA_002753105.1 Deltaproteobacteria bacterium YD0425bin50
GTAGATTTTAAAAAACATTTGAGGCAACCTATGATAATTTAATAACACCAAAATAAAGTGGCTAATACCTATTTATAATAAAAATATTATCTTTCTTTAAGGAGGCTAAATGCAATTCCAATCAATGGATGATGTGAAGAACTGGTATAATGAAAGCGGGTTGGAAAAACTGGATCATCAGATTGAATTAAAAATTGATGAACTTATTGAATTTGTTTATAAAAAAGCAAAAAATCCAGCGCAGGCAGAAGCTGCATTTTGGGAATTTATTATCAGTAAAGGTGGGAATCCTGAAGACTACGCATAGACCTATCCTTTAAGTTATATCCTGAAATAACCCCCTCTCCGTAAAGACTGTAAAGAGGGGGTTAATAAGTTTGAATAGATAAGGATACACTCAACCTGATTCAACATGCCATCTCTCTGAACCTCAGTACCACAATCGCTCTAACTTATAACTGCTTAATTTGATAAAAGGAAAAATTGATTATGAAATATGAGTCCACAAACAATGGGTCTTTGCTTTTTCCATTAGATAGTATTTCACGTCGAGATTTTATGAAACGCGTTGCATTTGTCGGTGCAGCAGCCACATTTACGCTTTCAACTGGCTTGAAGGTCTTTGAAACTGCTGAGGCTGCTGAGAAAAACATACAGCCAGATTCATGGCATCTATCACTTTGTCCTTATTGTGGTGCTGGTTGTGGCCTTTATATTGGTGAAAAAGCAGGTAAAGTCGTGGCTGTCAAAGGAGCTGATGAACACCCGGCAAACAAAGGTTATCTTTGCATGAAAGGATTGCTGTTACCTCAGATTTTATACTTTAAAGATCGTCTGACAACACCATTAATTAAAAAAGATGGTAAAATGAAAGAAGCGAGTTGGGATGAAGCTATTGATCTTTTAGTGTCTAAGTTTAAAAAAATTATACAGGATAATGGCAAAGATGCAGTTGCATTTTATGAATCCGCCCAATTATTGACTGAAGAGCATTATGTACTGAACAAACTTGCGAAAGGCTGTATTGGTACCAACAATGTTGATGCGAATGCACGGTTGTGTATGGCAAGTGCTGTTGGCGGAATGATTACATCACTTGGAAAAGACGGGCCTCCCGCGAATTATTCAGATATTGAGTTAGCGGACTGTTTTTTTATTACAGGAGCAAATATGGCTGAGGCGCATCCAGTGCTTTATCAAAGAATAGCAGATTACAAATCCCGAAAAAAATCAGTTATTGTTATTGTTGTTGATCCTAGAAAAACAATAACAACGGATATTGCAGATGTTCACCTAAAACTTCATTGCGGCACTGATATTGCCTTGTATAATGCAATTGCTCATGTACTTTTTAAAGAAAAATTTGTGGATGAAGCCAAAGTGGCATCATATACAAACGGGCTTGAAGAACTGAAATTGCACATTGAAAAATATACACCAGAATATGCAGCGAATATTACAGGTGTAAAAAAAGAAGATATCATAAAAACCGCAATGATGTTAGGCAGTGCAAGAGCCGCTCTGTATTTTTGTTGCATGGGACTGAACCATAGTTCTGTTGGGGTTTGGAAAAATAATGCTATTATTAATCTGTGCTTATTGACTGGACATATTGGAAAACCCGGAGCGGGTTATTTTTCACTTACTGGCCAGCCTAATGCGATGGGTCTTAGAGAAGCCGGAGGTTTAAGCCATCTTCTACCGGGTCACCGTCTTGTTGAAAATGAAGTCCATAGAAATGAGATCGCAGCTATATGGGGAGTTGACCCAAAAATAATTGCCCCCAAACCCGGTAAAAATGTACTTGATTTATTCCGTGCTGCTGACAAAGGTGACATCAAAGGTCTGTGGATAATTGGAACTAATCCGGCTGTGTCTCTCACTGATGTGAATTGGGTCATTAAGGTGTTACAAAAGATTGAATTTCTTGTGGTTCAGGATATTTATTATCCTACAGAAACAAGTAAATTTGCTCATTTAGTGCTTCCTGCTGCCCAGTGGGCAGAAAAACTTGGAACGTTTACCAATTCTGACCGTACTGTAAATCTACTTAAAGCAGCAGTTAAACCACCTGCAGGGGCGAAGTCTGATCTGGATATTTTTATAGAAGTTGCTCACAAAATGGGATATGGAAACTATTTCCAGTTTAAAGGCCCGGAAGATGTGTATAATGAATGGAAACGATGCTCAAAAGGCACGGATGTTGATGTTTCGGGGATCACCTATGCAAGGCTTGAAAAACAAGTCGGCATTCCATGGCCTTGTCCTAGTGAAGATCATCAGGGAACACTTCGGCGCTATACGCATTTTAAATTTTATACACCGAATGGCAAAGCCAATCTTTTAGCAAGAGACCATAAAGAACCATTGGAAGTACCCGATTCAGAATATCCATTATGTTTAAATACCGGCAGATTATTCGATCATTGGATGACGCTTACCCGTACAGGAAAAATTCCCCAGTTGATCAATTCTTCACCAGAATCCTATGTTGAGATTCATCCAGATGACGCGCAGCGTTTAGCGATTAAATCAGGTGTTCATGTAAATGTGATTTCAAGACGCGGTGATGTCATATTAAAAGCAAAAGTGACTGATACTGTAACCAAAGGTGAAATATTCATACCATTTCATTATGGGTATCTTTATAAAGAAAAACAGGCGGCTAATTTATTGACCAATCCAGCATATGATCCCGGTTCAAAAGAGCCGGAATATAAAGCCTGTGCTGTGAAAATTGAAAAAGCATAAGTAAATTTAGAATTAAGAATATATGAATTTTATTTTCAAGATGCTGTTGAAATACATTGATGAGCCAGCTATTCGGCTAACCCCGCCGGGCGCATCTGAAGATTTTTTTGCCAAATGTATTCGATGTGGACAATGTGTTGAAGCATGTCAATACCATTCCATTGTTTTTGATGAACTGAATTATCATGTCGGGCGAATAGGAACGCCATATATAGACCCTCTCAGCATTCCCTGTTATTTAACAATGGAATGTGTTCAGGTTTGCCCAACAGGAGCGTTACAAAAAATGGATAAACGCTCCGTGCGTATGGCTAAAGTAAGCATTAGCCCTGATTTATGTGTGGCCTATAAAAATATTATATGCAAGTTATGTTTTAAAGCCTGTCCACTTCAAGGCGAAGCGATTATTATTGATCGAATTAAACCGGTTATTGTTGCTGATAAATGCGCTGGCTGCGGCGTTTGTTATCATGTATGTCCAATAACTCCAAATGCAATTCAAATAGAGCCAATCCACCCAACGAGGACGAAACCCAATTCAACTATCTAAACAAAAAAAACTTACTATTTTTAAGGAGCTACAATTATTATGTATGATTTTTTATTAACACATGAAGAACAGCAATTACAAAAAGAGGTCAGGGATTTTGTAAAAAATGAAATCAGCAGTGATTTTTTGAGACAAATGGACAAAAATGAAATTGTATATCCACGCGAATTTATTGAAAAACTTGCAGCGCGTAATTTACTTGGTATTCGATTCCCCAAAAAATATGGCGGCAGGGAAATGAGTTGGGTCGCTGAAATG
>PDZT01000068.1 GCA_002753105.1 Deltaproteobacteria bacterium YD0425bin50
TTTAGGTTGCTTTTCATTTTATTATTAGGCATAATAACTGTTTATATTTTATAATCATGGGGTTATCAACTGAATAGTATAATCACATGATGTTAACCCTAAATAGTATCTAAAAAATTATAATTCTTAATACCATGAAGAACCATAAGATTCAAGATATTCTCCAACTTGTTGAAATGCCTAGCCGTTATTTGGGAAGTGAAATCAATTCGGTACATAAGCCATGGGATACAGTACCATTAAAAATAGTCCTTGCATTTCCTGATCTATATGAAATCGGAATGTCTCATTTTGGTATTCAGATTTTATATCACATTTTTAATCAGCACCCATCGATTCTGTGTGAAAGAGTTTTTGCCCCTGCTTCAGATATGCTCAAGTCCCTTCAATTGACAAACCAGTCCATTGTATCTCTTGAATCAAAACGGCCGTTACTGGACTTTAATATTGTTGGGTTTAGCTTGCAATATGAACTCACCTATACAAACATCTTAATGATTCTTGAACGTTCAGGCATTCCATTTTTAGCCAAAAATAGAAATGCGTCGCATCCATTGATCATAGCCGGTGGGCCATGTACTTCAAATCCAGAGCCTCTTGCCGATTTTTTTGATGCAATGGTTATTGGTGATGGGGAAGCAGTTATTCTAAAAATGGCGGCCATATGGCTTGAATGGAACAAAGAAAGAGGCAATAAAGTTGAACTGTTAAAACAATGGTCTAAACTTGAAGGTGTCTATATCCCATCGTTTTTTGAACCCGAATGGCAATCGCATGAATCTGGAGTTACTTTTCAAGTGTTGCGGCCTTTATTTGACGACTATACGCAAGTAAAGCGAACCATAGTTTCTGATTTGAATAGTGTCCCGTTTCCAATTCAGCCTATTGTAGCCTTTGGTAAACCGGTTCATGATCGGCTTCGGATTGAAATTAGCCGTGGATGTTCACGCGGATGTCGTTTCTGTCAGGCAGGTATGATTTATCGACCAGTTCGAGAGCGTTCGATTGAGTGTATAAAGCAATTAGTAAATACATCTTTGAAATTAACGGGGTATGAGGACATTTCCTTATTGTCATTAAGCACAGGTGACTATAGTGGTTTAAGTGTCTTAATGACCGACTTAATCGATGCATATGGCTTGTCGTCTCCTGTAAATCATCCAGTTGCATTGTCATTCCCTTCTATTCGAGCAGATAGACTCAATTCCAATTTAATGAATTTGATCAAACAAGTTCGGAAAACAGGTTTTACTATTGCTCCAGAAGCTGGGACGCAACGGCTTCGAGATGTGATTAATAAACAGCTCAATGAAAAAGAAATCATAGAAACGGTAACCAATGCATTTGAATTGGGTTGGCAGGTCATTAAATTGTATTTTATGATTGGGCTTCCAACGGAAACATGGGAAGATATTGAAGGGATTGTCGATTTGGTTAAAAGGCTTTCTCAAATGAAAGCAGCGAAAGGAAAAAAGAAACAAATTAATGTAAGTATCAGTTCTTTTGTTCCAAAACCTCACACCCCTTTTCAATGGTCACCCCAAATGGAGTTATCTGTATGCAAACAAAAAATACACTGGCTTAAAGATCATCTCAATCAGCGAAATATCCAAATGAAATGGCAAAATCCTGAAATGAGTACGCTTGAAGGATTGTGGGCACGTGGAGACAGGCGGCTTTCTTCGCTACTGATTCGGGCATACCAAAAAGGCTGTGTTTTTGACAGTTGGTCTGAGCAGTTTAACGACACCGCTTGGGAAGATGCATGTTGTCAGGAACGGATAAATCCCTTGTTTTATACATCACGCATTCGCAATGTTAAAGAGCCTCTTCCTTGGGATCATATTGATACACGTATTAGTAAAGCATTTTTGATTCGAGAGTTAAACCAATCAGTAAAGACATCCCTAACTCATGATTGTCGATATGATACATGCACTAATTGTGGTGTATGTGATTTTAAACGAATTCATCCGATCCATTTTAAACATGATGTTCCACAAGAAAAGGATGAAAAATCAAAAGAATCTGGCGGTTCATTGCCAAGTGTTCTTCATCGTTATCAGATACACTATACTAAAGCAGGTCTAAGTAAATTTTTTTCTCATTTAGAATTGATGCATATTTTTACAAGAGCTTTTAGACGAGCAGATATTCCTGTGAAATATAGCAGCGGGTTTCATCCTAAACTTCAGATTAGTTTTGAAGATGCATTGCCCATTGGCATGGAGAGTTATTCAGAATATGCTTATTTCACAACAACTCAGCCAATTGATCCACTAAGGATACGACAGCAATTTAACAATGAATTACCTTCAGGTATTCAGGTGAGGTCTTGTTCTGTTGTTCAAAGAAAGCCATGCATTCACTCTCTTTCATATTTGGTCAACATTGGAAATAGCTGCATAGATATAAATGAATTGTTGCATTTTAATGAAAGTAGTGAATGGATCAGAACTAAAATTGATGCAAAAGGGCAGGCGAAAACGCTTAATCTTAAACAATTTGTTAAGCAGATTCAAATTTTTCAAAAATCAACTCTTAAAATGCACTTGATGATCAACCAAGGAAAGATGCTGCGGCCTATAGAGGTATTAAAATTTATTTTTAAAATTCCGGACAATGAATTAAAACAAGTGCAAGTGATAAAACTGAAAAGTTATTCAGGTGAATGACCACGGAGCAATTATGTATAAGGAACTTGTTGTCAATGTAACAGATCATGAAACCCGTGTGGCGTTATTGGAAGATGAAACGATTGTTGAACTGTTTATTGACCGAAATGATGATACGAATATTACTGGAAACATATACAAAGGTAGAGTACAGCGTGTTTTGCCCGGAATGCAGGCCGCATTTATCGATATTGGGCTTTATCAGGCAGCATTTATTTATGTAGATGATGTGTTGCCACAGGGGTACAGAGAAATTGAAGAGATGTTTAAACATAACGCCGATAATGAAAAAGAAGGCGCAGATACAGAGATTGAACCTCCTGAACTGATTGAATTTAAAACCAAGGGCAGGATTGAAGACCTGCTTTCTGAAGGTCAGGAAGTGATGGTTCAGGTAGCGAAATCACCGATTGGTTCCAAAGGTGCAAGAGTTACTACGCATATTTCGTTGCCCGGCCGTTATCTTGTATTGATGCCTACCGTGGAGCATATCGGTGTGTCCCGCCAAATTGAAGATGAAAAAGAACGCACACGATTAAAAGAACTTTTATTATCCATGAAAAAAGATTCTTTTGGATATATTATCCGTACTGCAAGTGAGCATGTAGAAAAAGATAAGCTCGAAAAAGAAATGCATTTTCTAGTGAATTTATGGGAAAATATTCAAAAGAAAAGTCAACTGGCCACAGCACCCATTTTATTACACAGTGATCTTTCTATTACACTTCGAGCAGTACGGGATTTGTTGACTCATGAAGCTGATAAATTGGTTATTGATTCCCGATTGGGGTATGAATCGGTCAGTGCGTTTATCAAAGAAGTGATTCCAGATTTGAATGTAACGGTTGAGCATTACGACGGATTTGAGCCAATTTTTGATGCGTATAATCTTGAGGGAGATATCTCTCGTGCACTGAAGAAAAAAGTATGGCTGAAATCGGGTGGCTATATAATTATCGAACATACAGAAGCATTGGTTGCTGTTGATGTAAATACAGGCCGATATGTTGGAAAACATAATTTTCAGGAAACCATATTAAAAACAAATCTTGAAGCGGTTAAAGAGATTGCGTACCAGATTCGGTTGCGTAATATTGGCGGAATTATTATTATTGATTTTATTGATATGGAAAAAGTGACGAATCGTGAAAAAATATATAATGCTTTAAAGGAAGCGCTCAAAAAGGATAAAAGTAAAACGAAGGTTCTATCTATGTCGGAATTAGGACTGATTCAAATGACGAGGAAGCGAGTCCGAAAATCTTTAAACCGCATTTTGTGTGAATCCTGTTTTTATTGTGAAGGTAATGGTATGTTGTTAACCGGACAATCCGTTTGTTATACGATTTATCGTGAAATGTTAAGAGAAGCGCCGCTCATGAATAGTTTTAAATTTACGATTAGGGTTCATCCTGAAATTGCAAAGCTGTTACATAGAGAAGAAAATCACATTGTTACGTCACTTGAACGGAGATTAGGCAAGCAAATTATCATTTATCCCAATTCTGAATTCCATTTTGAAGAATTTGATATTTTTGAGAGCATAAAACCATAAAGAATTATTAGGCAGTCCTATACAAAAGGATTTGAACACTTGATGATGACTGAAGGCTATTCCAATGATACATTTCAATTAACCAATATTGAAGAGCGTTTGAAAGATGCTGAAAAAAATCTTCAGGATATCTTTGAAAGCGCTCCGATTGGTATTTATCGGGCAAATATGGAAGGACAATTCATTAATGTGAATCCAGAATTTGCATGGATGCTTGGATATGAGTCTGCTCAGACATTGATTGATTCAAAAGTCGATATTGCAACACAAGTATTTGCCAAAGAACAGGATTTTGAAAAATTCTTTTTTTATCTACTGGAAGCAGAATATGTAAATGATTTTAAAAGTCAAATCCTAAAAAAAAATGGGGTAGGATTTTGGGCGTTATCACATGCTAAAATTACATATAATACCAAAGGACGTCCGAATGGTTTTTATGGATTTTTAATTGATATTAGCAATACAGTTCGGGCAGAAGAGGAACTTAAAAAAGCCAAGGAAATTGCTGAATCAGCTACACAGGCGAAAAGCGAATTTTTGGCTAATATGAGTCATGAAATCCGAACTCCATTAAATGCGATTATTGGATTTACGGATTTAGTCTTAAATTCAGACTTAAAGCCTAAACAGAGAGACTTTATCAATAAAGTCAACATTTCTGGTCGAGCACTTTTAGGAATCATCAATGATATATTGGATTTTTCAAAAATTGAAGCTGGAAAATTAGAGTTAGAAACACTTGACTTTAATCTGTATGATATTTTGAACAATTTGGCAGACATGTTTGCTCAAAAAGTCATGGATAAAGGCATCGAGCTTCTTATTTCTGCAGCACCAAACGTTCCATTAGTTATTCAGGGCGACCCTCTACGTCTTAGCCAGATACTCATTAATCTGATCAATAATGCTATTAAATTTACGGATTCAGGTGAAGTTGTGCTATGGGTTACTGAAGTTGAACGAGATTATAATTGTTTAAAACTGCAATTTATGGTGAGTGATACAGGCATAGGCATGACGGAGGAGCAGAAATCCCGTCTGTTTAAATCATTTACACAGGCAGATAGTTCAACTACTCGAAAATATGGTGGAACGGGTCTTGGGCTTACCATTTCCAAAACACTTGTGGAATTGATGAATGGTCAGATTTTAGTGAAAAGTGAAGCTGGAAAAGGGAGTATTTTTGCCTTTACGGTAACCTTAGGACTTCAAGAAAATGGCAAAAGTGTTATTCAAACGGTTCCATCCGATCTCATGGGATTACGAATTTTAATTTTAGACGAAACGCCGGCTGTTTTAGATAGTATCATGATGATGCTGATGTCTTATTCTTTCGAAGTGCACACAGTATCAGTAGCCAAGGAGGCTTTTGAAGAATTAGAAAGCGCGTTTCAGGCAAAAAAGGCGTATGATTTGCTGATCATGGATTGGCATCTTCAGGAAGCCGATGGTGTTGAAATCGCTGCAGCAATACAGAAATGGAAAGCTCAAAAAGCATCCGGTTTACTTCAGGAATCAATTCAAGATGTCGTTTCGATTAAAGATATGCCCATTATTATGACGATCGATTTTCGACAGGATAAACTTCAGGAACAAGCTGCAAATGTAGGTGTATCTGCTTTTGTATCCAAGCCAATCAAACAGACTGAACTGTTAAATACCATTATGCAGGTTTTTGGACATCCCCCGTTATTTCCAACTCAAACAGGAAAATTAGATAAAGCCCAAGAACAAGCGAAGCATCAAATCTCTGGTGCTAAGATATTACTTGTGGAAGATAATGAAATAAATCAAGAAGTTGCTACTGAAATTCTTAAACGTCAGGGTGTCTTTATTGACATTGCAAATAACGGACGAGAAGCCGTTGATCGTATTCAACGGGAGGGAATTCAAAAAAAACAAGACGAAGAATTTGTATTGACGTATGATCTGATTCTCATGGATATCCAAATGCCAGAGATGGATGGTTATGAAGCTACAAAACATATTCGTACTATTGAAAAAGAATGGCAATCCTATACTAAAAAAGACATTAGGATTCCGATTATTGCCATGTCAGCCCATGCGCTTGCCAGTGAAATCGAAAATTGCATAGAAATTGGGATGAATGATTATGTTGCCAAGCCGATTGAACCCGAAAAGTTATTTGCCAAAATAGCTAAATGGATTGAACTGAAGCCAAGACAAGAAGCTATAGTACAATCCGAAGAAAAAAAATCTGAATCGAACGATGTTATTATGCCAGAACGCCTTGCGGGTATTGACGTGGCTAAAGGTCTTACATACCTGTCTGGTAATAAAACATTATATCATCGATTACTTCTTAGTTTTTTTCATAAATATAGAAGCATTTTGGATGAAATTAAGCAAGCAATGCAACAAGGTAATAAAGATGATGCAAGGCGGATTGCCCATACGATTAAAGGCGTTGCTGGAAACTTAGGTGCTGATGATTTAAGTCAAAAAGCCTATCAATTGGAAATCGCTATTCAAAAAAATCAACATGAGCATTTAGAATTGCGTTTAGGTGATTTTTCAAAGAGTATAGAAATTGTAATGGCATCACTTCAGTCTATAGATTCTGTTTATACAGACCAGAGTAAAATGAGTATCCCTGTTGAGTCAGAAGCATTAAATAGAACAGAATTGCCACCCGATGTCATTTTAAAGGTAACTCCAATACTAAAAGAATTGAATGTATTTTTAGAAGAGGATATCTCTGAGGTGTCTCGTAGGCTTGAAATGTTAGAAGAGATAGTTTCAGCCTATGGTTATAAAGCAGATGTGGTAACGATAATCAGAGCTATAGAGAATTTTGAAATTGATACAGCTATAGAATGTCTCCATCAGGTGGCTGGATATTTCAATATTCCCATAAAAGATGAATTTTTTTCTATCATGCATCAGAAAGATCAACTCGTTCTTTTAGTGGATGACATGACTGAAAATATTGAAATACTTCGGGAATTGTTGCAATCGGATTATAGAATCGTAGCGGCAAAAAGTGGAGAAAAAGCGTTGCATATGATTCAGACTAAACATATGCCAGATTTAATTCTTCTCGATGTCATGATGCCCGGAATGGATGGTTACGAAGTATGCAGGGTTTTACAATCACAAGAAAAAACAAAGGATATCCAGATTATTTTTGTATCTGCGGCTTCAGAAGTTGTGGATCAGGCAAAAGGATTTGAGTTAGGTGCTGCGGATTATATTACCAAGCCTTTTGTGCCCATTATTGTTAAAATGCGTGTGAAAAATCAAATTGAACTGAAGAAACAACGAGATATATTAAAACAGTTGTCAACGATAGATGGACTTACCGGCATACCTAATCGTCGAAGATTTGAAGACATTGTAAATCGGGAATGGAGTCGGTGTATGCGTACAAAGGATCCATTGGCAATTATTTTAATGGATATTGATCATTTTAAACAGTTCAATGATCATTATGGTCATCAGGCTGGTGATGAATGCCTCAAAAAAGTTGCTAAAGCGATTTCAAAAGGATGTAGCCGAGAAACAGACTTGGTTGCCCGATATGGAGGCGAAGAATTTGTTGCTGTATTACCGGATATTGGAATAGATGGCGCTTTAGTGGTTGCAAACCGGATTCGAAGCAATGTAGAAAATCTCAATATCCCTCATTCTTATTCGACTGCAACGGATCATGTAAGCATCAGCCAAGGGGTAGCTGTAATGATCCCAGAATATAAATCATCTGTTCATCATTTCATTGAATATGCAGATCAAGCATTATATCGATCCAAAGAAACAGGGCGTAATCGTGCAACATTAGCTTCAATGGATGCATAAAGGCATGGATCAACACGTAATACATATTACAGTTTTTTATTTTGAATCTTGACAGAATAATCAAATTGTGTTCAACACATATTTTTAAGTATGCGTAACCATGAACTATATAAAAATAGAAAATCATTGTAAGGAAGAAGAAAAATGAAAAGGACCTATCAACCCCATAATCTGAGAAAATCAAGAACACATGGTTTTTTACAAAGAATGTCAACCGCAGCCGGGAGAAGAGTGATCAATAGACGAAGGGCAAAAGGAAGAAAACGCCTTGCAGTATAATTACCAATGAAAGAAATACAACATTTCAAGGTAATATTTTTTAATTGCCCGTATTAAAACAGTCAAAACCAATAAAACTGAGTACTGGATTTGTGGGCGTAAATATAATTACGTATATTCAAATGACGTTACAATAGGTGTGCGCATTTTTTTAGGCTTTCAGAAGAAAGATCGTTTATTAAAACGCTTTGAGTTTATTGAGGTATCTAATACTGGAAAAAAAGCAGGTAATTTATATTTTAAAGCTGCATATAAACCGGGGAAATATCAAATAAGCCGACTAGGGATAAGTGTTTCTAAACGGGTCGGCAATGCAGTTGTGCGGAATAGAATCAAGCGCTTGGTTCGAGAATATTTCCGTTTACATAGGCAGGCTTTGGCACATCATTATGATATTCATATTATTGCTAAAATAGAGGCAGCTGATTTACCAACAGCACAAATATTTGCATCTCTATCACGAATTTTTGAAAAAATTTTGGAGAAGAATGTTGATTAAACAGTTGGTCTTATTATTGATTTACATATATCAGTGTGTTCTGTCACCTATAGTAGGCCCTGTGTGCCGTTTTTATCCATCATGTTCTCACTATGCATATGAAGCAGTGGTGAAGCATGGTGTCATAAAAGGTTTATACCTTTCCCTAAAACGATTGCTACGGTGTCATCCTTTTGATCCGGGCGGCTTTGATCCAGTACCATAAATTTATAATTACCTTTGCTTAAAATCAAACCTTTCTTCTGAATGTCTTAGATCAATTGAACTCCACTACTCGAAATAAACATAAATGGAGATATATGCATGGAGCAAGTTCGTTTAATTTTAGCAATTGTTTTATCTTTTTTGGTACTTGTTTTTTGGAATTATTTTTTTGTTGAAACGCCTCAGGTTCAACAAGAAAAAGATAAATTAGAACAGCCCAATCAGGAATCCGTTGATCAGCAGCAGCTAACCAATCAAACCATTAACTCTACATCGTCTGAAGTAGCAAAAACAACATACCCTGTAGATGGCTCAATTCTAAATCCACCAAGAACAATTGTAGTTAATTCTCCATTATATACTCTCGAAATATCTGAAAAAGATGCAACTCTGAATCGATTCATGTTAAAGCATTATCGGGAACATAGCGATAAAGACTCACCAAATAAAGAATTAATTTCACACGAAATGCAACAAGGCATACTTCAGTTTTTTTTAGAAAACAACATGTATGTTGGAGCTGGAGCTGAGCATATTCAATATAAAGCATCAACCGATTCAGATGTACTTGAAGTAACAGATAAGGAACAGGAATTAACCTTTTTTGGCTCTACATCAAATGGCCTAATTATCAAACGAAGTTATCGGTTTATAAATGATAGTTATGTCATTGATCATGTCATTACTATTCAAAATAATTCATCCATTCCTATCCAAGATCGTGGTTTATTAAAATTATCTACTCCTTTACCAAAAAAGGACGCAACGTATGGGTTTGAAGGGCCTTGTGCTTTAGTTGATGACAGTCTGAAGCAAATCAACATAAAAGATATTGACCCATCGCAAAAAATTGACGGGCGGTTTAGTTGGATGGCTATTGTAGATCGATACTTTATGATGTCTGTCATACCAACCAATTCTAAAGAATCAGGCATGAAAATTGAGAAAGACAATCGATTTTTATTCATAAGCTTTCTTTCTCCTATGTTTCAACTTCAACAAGGTAAGTCAGAAACGATTCAAATAAAATTGTTTATAGGCCCAAAGCGTGTCGATATTTTGAAAAAGCTAGGTTCTCATCTTGATAAGGCTGTAGATTTTGGTTGGTTTGACATTATTGCAAAACCCTGTTTGTGGCTAATGAATTTTTTATATAGTTTTATCCCAAATTATGGAATAGCCATTATTCTATTAACTATACTCATCAAAATTATTTTTTGGCCATTGGGATCAAAAAGCTATCGGTCTATGAATGAAATGAAAAAACTCCAGCCCTTAGTAGCTGAGCTTCAGGTGAAATACAAAAATGATAAACGAAAATTGAATGAGGCTATGTTAGATTTGTATAAAACGTACAAAGTTAATCCGTTTAGTGGATGCTTGCCTGTGTTGGTTCAATTACCCATTTTTATTGCGCTGTACCGTATGCTTTATGAGGCCATTGAACTAAGACATGCACCTTTTTTCGGCTGGATCAGTGATCTGTCTGCTCCAGATCGTTTATTTCATTTTAATTTCCAAATTCCCTTTATGGAAGCACCGTATGGTATTCCAGTATTAACCATCATCATGGGTTTAACTATGTTTATTCAACAAAAAATGTCTCCTCCTGTGGGTGACCCTACGCAGGCAAAAATGATGATGTTTATGCCGCTAATATTTACATTTATTTTTATCAATTTTTCTTCTGGACTTGTTTTGTACTGGCTTGTGAACAATATATTCTCTATAGCGCAACAGTACTATACTACCAAAAGTAATTCATAGTATGGAGGTATAAGACAATGCCGTATATAGAATTTCATGGCAAAAATGTTGAAAATGCAGTTGAGAATGCGTCTAATACGTTAAAGTTAAGGCGTGAGGAATTAAAATATGATGTCATTTCATCAGGTTCAAGTGGTATTTTTGGACTTGTTGGTGTGAAAAAAGCAAGAATTAGAGTTTTTGTGCCTGATTCTTTATATAAAAAAGAAATTGATCATGTAAAGCAAATGAATGCCGATGAGTTTAAATCAATTTCTACGGATATTCAGGCCAAAAAAGAAGTCTTGAGTTTGGTGGATGAGGCTTTTGGTGATTCAATCATTAAACATTCTGAACCGGAAGTTGAGTTAGATATTGAAACAGAAGTTGAAATTGAAGAAGAATCATCAGAGGAAACAGATGTAGAAACAGATGTAGAAACAGATGATCAAGATCGTGCAATAGAAGAAACAAGCAAAGACGTTTCGGATGATGAATTTGTACAGGATGATGATCTATCCGATGAAGATCAAGTAGAAACGGTTATTAAATCAGACAGCCAAGAAAATAACCTCACTAAAGCAAGTGATCGTCCTATAAAAGTTATTTCAGAAGAATGTATCCAAATAGGTAAGGATGCTTTAGAATTCATGATTCATTATCTTGTGGAGCAAATTGAGATTACAACTGAGACCAATTCAGAACGTATTCTGTATCGAATAAGCACAGCGAATCCTTCTGCGCTGATTGGAAATAGAGGCCAAACGCTTGATGCAATTCAATATCTCCTAGATAAAATTGTAAATAAAAAAAGTGATCGGCGTGTTCGAATTCTTGTTGATGTTGAAGGATATTTAGAAGCCAGAAAATCAAGTCTTGTGGCGCTAGCCAACAGATTGGCTGAACGTGTGAAAAAAACGGGGAAACCTTCAAGTATTGGACAAATGACAGCTCAAGACAGGAGAATTGTTCATATAACCCTTAAAGATGATAAAGGGGTGCGAACTCAAAGCATGGGAGATGGTTATTATCGTAAATTAGTAATTTTCCCTAAAAAGTACACTCCGAAACGAAAAAAGCCAAGTTTAACTTCTAAGCCATAAGGTATAAAGATCGTTTTCTGGATTTTTGGATTACAAAAATACAAAAATCCAGAATGGATATCATAATGATATGGAAATACGAACAATTGCAGCTATAGCAACTCCTAAAGGTCAAGGAAGTATTGGCATTATAAGGCTATCGGGGCCATTGTCGCTATCAATTGCATTGTCCGTTTTTAAACCCAAATTGACAAAAAAATCTGGGGATACCACTGGGCATTTTAAATCGCACCATGTATATTATGGCCATATTGTAGATGCTGCGTCGAATACTATTGTAGATGAGGTGTTATTATTTTATATGAAACACCCAAAATCTTATACTCGTGAAGACGTTGTTGAAATACATGCTCATTCAAATTATGTGATACTTCACTCTATTTTGAATTTATTATTAAATCAGGGCGCATATCTCGCTGAACCCGGTGAATTTACCAAAAGAGCATTTTTAAATGGCCGCATTGATTTAACTCAGGCAGAGGCTGTCATTGATATTATTCAATCTCAATCTAAGATTGCGCTGCACTATGCCATAAATCAGGTTCAAGGCCAATTGCGATTTGAAATTGAAGAGATTCGAAAAAGAATGCTCGATATTCTTATCAAGCTTGAAGCAATGGTTGATTTTCCAGAAGATGTAGATAGCCTTGAGTTTGATCGTTTTTTGCTCAACCAAACGATTGAAAGCACGATACAAGAACCATTAAAGAAATTTTTAAAAAGTTATTCGCAGGGTCGATTAATTCGTGAAGGACTGCATGTGGTGATTGTTGGAGCGCCAAATGTTGGAAAATCCAGTCTTTTAAATCGACTTCTTGAAAAGCCCCGCGCTATTGTAACACCTATTGCAGGTACAACGCGAGACTTAATTGAAGATATGTTTCTGCTCGATGGTATGCCAGTTGTTATTACAGATACAGCGGGACTTCATCAAACAAATGATCCAATTGAAACTATTGGCATAGAAAAAGCATTAGATGCAATCCACCAAGCGGATATTATTTTATGGGTTATAGATGCAAGTTCATGCCACAACGAACAGAATGATGATGATGGTCATATTTTTCAATACATTCACATGAAACCATCGATAGTTGTCATAAATAAAATTGATCTAGTGTCAAATCCCGAATCGATTAATCGACTGCAATGGATTCCAGACAATATCCCATGTGTAACAATATCTGCGCTTAAAAATACTGGCATACAGGAACTTAAAAAGAATATGCTGAGTATGTTTCCAATGCATCGTGTAGATGAACATACGGTAGTTCCAAATTTGAGGCATCAAAAGGCTATAGAAAATGCGGTAACGGCTATTGAATCGTTTCAAATAAACCTTGAGGAGTGCTTGACTGATGAGATATTAATTATTGATATTCGTGCAGCAATAACATGTATGGATGAAATTCTTGGCCAACATGTACCTTTAGATATTTTAGACCATATTTTTAGCCAATTTTGTATTGGAAAATGATCATTATTAACAAAAATGCTATAAAAAATCGAAAATCGAAAATCGAAAATCGAAAAGAACAATGTGCCATAAGAAGGGAATAACCAGATGGAGTTTGTCGATTTATTTGAAAAATATGAAATGCTCGTTCAATTTGTAGATACCATTTTTGAAAAAATGGCACGGGATTATCCAGAACAAGTTAAATGCACACAAAAATGTGCAGATTGTTGTCATGCGTTATTTGATTTAACCCTTATCGAAGCCATCTATATCAATCATCAATTTCAACAACACTGTGACAATACAAAAAAAACTGAAATACTATCTCGTGCTGATACATCAGATCGGTTGATATATCAGATCAAAAGAGAAGCGTATCAGAAATCTCAACAGGGTATCGAAGAACGAGAAATAGTAGAGCAAATTGGTCAAGAAAGAGTTCGTTGCCCATTGTTAAATGATAAAGAGCTTTGTGAATTTTATAATTTTCGTCCAATTACCTGCCGTTTATATGGTATTCCAACCGCTATTGGTGGCGCTGGTCACACCTGCGGTTTTTCGGGATTTGAGAAGGGTGAAACATATCCAACAGTGAATATGGATGGAATTTATAGCCAATTATATGCCTTGTCTAAATTACTTGTAGATTCAATCCAGACCAAATATGATCAAATGTCAGATATATTGATGCCAGTATCTATGGCGTTGCTGACAGAGTTTACTCCAGAATATTTAGGTATTATTCATCCTGAAAACAAAGGAGAAAACCAATGACTATTTCAACGGAAGAAGTAGAAATTCGTAAAAAAGCCATTTTTGATAGCATGTCTCAACGAAATCAAAAGGCAATATTAAAAAAAGGCTATCCGCAATGGGATCCCTTTGAGGAGCCAAAAGACCCTATTGACATGCGAAATCATAAATCCCAAAGAACAACTCAAAAACTTATTCGGGAATTTTTGCAGCAATGCAGACAGGAAGGGTATAGCAATGAATACGCATCCGGCGCATTTAATTTATGTTTGGGGATTGTTAATGGTGACGAAAAATCAAAAGGAATGTATGATTTTTCATGTTGGTATCAACAAGTATTGAAACAAGATCAACTGTAAATAAAGGCAGTGTCAACTATGGATGCACTTTTGGCTTTGGAGGATGGTACGTGTTTTCCATGTCGGAGTTTTACCGGTCCATGTGAAACCAGTGGAGAAATTGTTTTTAATACGAGTATGACGGGTTATCAGGAAATCTTAACTGATCCGTCTTATTACGGTCAAATGGTGACTATGACGTATCCATTGATAGGAAACTATGGTATCAACGAAGAAGACATGGAATCTGATCGGATTCATGTACTTGCTTTTTTGATGAAGGAATATCAGAAAAACTATAGCAATTATAGAGCAAAAACGTCATTATATGAATTTTTATATCAGTCATCCATACCGGGTATAGAAGATTTGGACACCCGCGCTTTAACCCGACATATTAGAACAGCCGGGGCAATGCGAGCTGTCATTTCAACACATGACTTAAATAAAGACTCGCTTATTCAGAAAGCAAGATCAATTCAACCTATGTCAGGGCTGGATTTGGTAAAGTATGTAACAACGGATGTTCCATATTTATGGAAACAGGGTAAAAAACAAGCATTAAAAAATTCACTCGAAAATCATGTGTGGAGACGTGAACCTGATACTTACTCAGTAGTCGCCTTTGATTATGGTATAAAATACAGCATATTAAACTGTCTTGAGCAATCTCATTGTGAAGTACTGGTATTACCTGCAAGAACATCGTCAGATATCGTTAAACATTTAGCTCCTGATGGTATTTTTTTGTCAAATGGTCCCGGAGATCCAGAAGCAGTGGATTATGCCATTAAAACGGTTTCTGAATTGCTGGGATTTCGGCCAATGTTTGGGATTTGTTTAGGGCATCAAATCTTAGGACTTGCCTTAGGCGCTAAAACGTATAAACTCAAATTTGGTCATCGTGGAGCGAACCAGCCTGCAAAACATCTCTTGGATAACCATATTGAAATTACATCACAGAATCATGGGTTTGCTGTTGATAAGCAAAGTTTAAGTGATAAAGGGCTGGAATTAACGCATATTAATTTGAATGATGGGTCTGTTGAAGGATTCCGTCATCAATCTTATCATATTTCCGCAGTTCAATATCACCCAGAGGCGTCCCCCGGTCCACATGATGCTATATATTTTTTTGACCGTTTTATTTCAATGATGAAAGGACAGACTGTATGACCCGCTACATATAAATGATTTGCGGGAAGGTTGACAAAAATTATGCCAAAACGTCAAGATATTCAAAAAATTTTAATCATCGGTGCTGGTCCAATTATTATTAGTCAGGCATGTGAGTTTGATTATTCTGGGACTCAGGCATGTAAAGCCCTTAAAGAAGAGGGCTATCAAGTCATATTGATCAATAGTAATCCGGCAACCATTATGACAGATCCAGATATGGCTGATCGGATTTATATCGAACCCATCACACCGGAAACTGTTATTCAGATTATTGAAAGAGAACGGCCAGATGCGTTACTGCCGACACTCGGTGGACAGACTGGGCTCAATACGGCTGTTGAAGTTGCGAATAGAGGGGCATTAAAAAAATATAATGTTGAGATGATTGGTGCATCTGTTGACGCAATTAAAAAAGCAGAAGACCGGGAATTATTTTCACAGGCAATGCGTCGAATAGGTTTACGAATACCTAAGAGTGGCTTTGCCAGAACCATGTCTGAAGTCTATGACATTGTGAATCGAATTGGTTTTCCAGTGATTATTCGACCAAGTTTTACTTTGGGAGGAACAGGAGGCGGTGTCGCATATCATTCTGAAGAGCTTGAATTTATTGCCAAGTCAGGATTGGAAGCAAGTTATATCGGTCAGGTGATGATTGAGGAATCCATTTTGGGCTGGAAAGAATTTGAACTTGAAGTGATGCGCGATAAAAATGATAATGTCGTGATTATTTGTTCAATTGAAAATTTAGACCCAATGGGAATTCATACTGGAGACAGCATTACTGTTGCCCCAGCCCAAACATTATCGGATCGTGAATATCAAGTCATGCGAGACGCGTCAATTCAGATTATGAGAGAAATCGGAGTGGATACAGGCGGATCTAATGTTCAATTTGCCGTGAATCCCAAAAATGGTGAACTTGTTGTTATTGAAATGAATCCAAGAGTTTCGCGGAGTTCTGCGCTTGCATCAAAAGCCACAGGGTATCCCATAGCCAAACTTGCGGCGAAACTTGCTGTTGGTTTTACCCTTGATGAGATTCCAAATGATATTACAGGGGAAACCTATGCGAGTTTTGAACCGACATTGGATTATTGTGTAGTAAAAATTCCTCGGTTTACTTTTGAGAAATTTCCTGAAACTCAGGATCGATTAGGTACAGCGATGAAATCCGT
>PDZT01000069.1 GCA_002753105.1 Deltaproteobacteria bacterium YD0425bin50
TCCATATCAAGATCAAGATCTAAACTAAGTTCTGCAAATGATAATCGTGATAAACAAAAGGTAGCTTACATTGAAGATGAATCCTTATATCCTCCGGTAGATGAATCCTTTGACCAAGAGACAAAAAAGAAAAAAATTGGACTCCCCATATTTATTTTACTTTTCCTTGTGATTATAGCTGGGGGAATATATGTTGGATATAAATATTTAGGTGTTGATCCTTCTCGTTGGAATTTACCTGATTATATAACTAAATGGATTCCGTCTGCCAAAGTTCAAGCAGTAAAGCCGGCCATAATACCGATTCGCGAAACAATAACAGGTCGATTTGTCAACAATCCAACAATCGGTAATTTATTTGTAATCAGTGGAGAAGTTATAAATACGTCGAACCAAGCAGAACAGCACATCAAAGTTAAAGGAACAATCATTTCGCCTGAAAAACAATTATCCAAATCTGTATATTGTGGTAATATACTTACAGATGAGGAGCTTGCTACAAAAGATTTGCAGAGTATTACAGACTATTTAATGAATCTATCTGGAGATCAGAATCGAAATGAACGGGTTGAACCCAACACTAAATTACCCTTTATGATTGTATTTTCGGATTTGCCCGGTAATTTAGAAAATTTTACTGTTGAGCTTGAAGAACATACCACGATTCCTTAATTAATTTTTCTTGACGTGTAGTTGATAAGCTTGTAAAGAATTTTCGCAATGATGATTTTCCAAGGCGATGTAGCTCAGTTGGTTAGAGCATGCGGCTCATATCCGCAGTGTCCGGGGTTCAACTCCCTGCATCGCCATTGATAATTAAAAAATAAGCCTTATCTGGTCTTCAGAAAGGCTTATTTTTTTTCTTAAAAGTACTAAAAAAATCAAGTATGATTCCGGGATTTGAGAAAATTGTTGAACAACGAATACGGGAGGCTCAAGAAAAAGGATGTTTTGATGATCTTCCGGGAGTGGGACAACCTATTTCTTTTGAGGATGAACCTCTAATTTCCGAAGATTTAAGAATTGCATATAAAGTCCTTAAAAATGCAGGTTTTTTACCCCCAGAACTTGAACTCAGAAAAGAAATCCGGCAAATGGAAACACTGTTATCCAGTGTACAAGAAGTTAAACAAAGATACCACTTGCAAAAAAAATTAAATTTTTTGCTTTTTAAATTGGATGCCATGCGGGGTGATCGTATATCAGGATTCGCCATTCATGAAAATTATCAGGACAAATGGATTGATTCAGTTCAAATTAAACACCAATAATACAAAAGGCTGGTATAGACGCACATATGAAGATTAAAAAACAGATTGAAGATCAGAGCTTATTTAA
The DNA here is from genome assembly GCA_002753105.1 of Deltaproteobacteria bacterium YD0425bin50. GTDB lineage: Bacteria > Desulfobacterota > Desulfobacteria > Desulfobacterales > YD0425bin50 > YD0425bin50. The sequence goes on from PDZT01000069.1 coordinate 1,339, forward strand.
AAGTCTTTTGGTTGCTTATATGATTTTGATTTTGCATGTGCTTCTGTTAGGCGGTATTGGTATTATAATCATTTTCTTCCACGGCGTAGTCAATTATATGCTATGGATTTTCTTAGCTGTTGCCGCTTGTATCGTCGGAGCGATATATTTTTTCATAAAACGTATGAAAGACCGTTCATTGATGGATATGTTGAACAACCCTGTGATGAAGGGACGCAATGTAGAAATAAAATTGTTAGGTGGATTGGCAACATTAAAAATGAAAAATAACGAAGACACCACCATAGATAGTTACAATCCATTTAAAGCAATCAACCAAATAGAATATACTGCGCCTAACAAAATCAAAGAACTTTCTGAACTTGCGTTACTGTATGAAAAACAACTGATTACACGTGAAGAATTCGATCGTATAAAAACACAACTTATTACTCAAGAAACATCACATCAACCCTTAATCATTTCACAACATTATACTGACCATGAATAAATTATCTATAGCTGTTCTATCCGGTGGAAAATCGCATGAACGTGAAGTTTCGCTGAATAGCGGGAAACAGGTTTGTGCAGCCCTTGATCCAAAGAAGTATTCTGTGATCCATTATGATCCAGCAACAGATTTGGCGAATCTTGTCAACGATGCTCACAAAATTGATTTTGCATTTATTGTATTACATGGCTCCTTTGGAGAAGATGGTACGATTCAAGGTTTGCTTGAGTTGTTAAATATTCCGTATCAGGGATCAGGAGTGCTTGGCAGTGCCATAGCAATGAATAAACTTGCATCCAAAAAATTATATGAACATGCCATGCTTCCTGTGCCTACTTACTATGTGCTTCGGAAAAATGGCACTTTTTCTTTGAAACAATGTCTTACAGATATCGGGCTGCCGATGATTGTTAAACCTGTTGAAGGTGGATCAAGTATTGGGATGTCTATTGTTAAATCAGCAGATGAATTGGATGATGCTTTGCATCAAGCATTTTCCGTAGATTCAACAGTTCTGCTTGAAAAAAAAATCAATGGCATCGAACTCACCTGCGGTGTTATTGGAAATAATACGATAGAGGCCTTGCCTGTTGTTGAAATCATTCCGAATAAAGAATTTGCTTTTTTTAACTACATAGCCAAATACACACCCGGAGCAACAAATGAAATATGCCCCGCAAGAATTCCAGATCATATTGCCAAAAAAGCTCAAGACTATGCGATAAGAGCACATCAAGTGTTATTTTGTAGAGGATATAGCCGCACGGATATGATTTTAGAAGGCGATGAATGTTACCTTTTGGAAACCAATACGATTCCGGGAATGACAGCAACAAGTCTTTTACCTCTGGCAGCTAATGTATCTGGAATTTCATTTTCAGAGCTTTTGGATAAATTGATTTCACTGGGTTTAGAGAAGGTATAATGTTCATTTTAGAAGATAAATTAAGTTGAGAGGTTTGCAATGAAAGTATTTGTCGTTGGTAGCGGTGGACGTGAGCATGCATTGATCTGGAAAATCAAAAAGAGCTGTAGAAATGTTCAAATGTTTTGTGCACCGGGAAATGCTGGTATTGCTGATATTGCTGAATGTATTCCAATAGAATCAGATAACATTAATGCCTTATGTGATTTTGCTAAGGAAAACCAAATCGATTTAACTGTAGTTGGTCCCGAAGCACCTTTAGTTTCAGGGATCGTAGATGTGTTTGAGCAAAATCAATTGAGAATTTTTGGCCCATCCCAAAAAGCAGCCATACTTGAAGGAAGTAAATCTTTTGCCAAAGCATTTATGCAACGGCATCATATCCCTACAGCTAAAGGATGTTTTTTTGATCGGCTCGATCTCGCTTTGGATTATGTGAAAACTCACGCTGTTCCGATGGTTATTAAAGCCGATGGATTAGCCGCTGGTAAAGGCGTTTTCGTTTGTAAAACCTTATCAGAAGCCGAAAATGCACTTCACCAATTGATGGAAGAAAAACAATTTGGCAAAGCCGGTGAACGTGTTGTGATTGAGCAGTGTTTAATAGGCGAAGAAGTATCTTTTCTTGTACTTACTGATGGAAAAACAGTATTGCCATTGCCAACATCTCAAGATCATAAACAAATATTTGATGATGATCAAGGACCTAATACAGGTGGAATGGGTGCCTATTCTCCAGCACCTATTGTAGATAATTACTTGCATCGACAGATCATGAAGCAGGTCATGATTCCAACGATTAAAGGAATGGCTTCTGAAGGCTGTATGTATAAAGGCATATTGTATGCCGGCTTGATGATTCAAAAAGAAAAAATTAATGTGCTTGAATTTAATGTCCGGTTTGGTGACCCAGAAGCTCAGCCCATTTTAATGAGAATGCAATCCGATTTAATTCCCCTGATGGATGCAGTTATTGATGGAACTTTAGATCAGTGCGACTTAAAAATTGATACACGACCGTCGGTTTGCGTTGTTATGGCATCCAAAGGATATCCGGGAACGTATCGTAAAAATTTGTCAATTTCAGGCTTACATCACCTAACAACCATGTCAGATGTCATTGCTTTTCACTCAGGTACTAAAAAAGAAGATGAGAAGCAAGAAATCATGGCTGTGGGCGGAAGGGTTCTTGGAATAACTGCATTAGCGGATACGATGCCGCAAGCCATTCAAACCGCGTATCAGGCTGTAAATCATATTCATTGGGAAGAAGCCTATTATCGAAAAGATATCGGACAAAAAGCGTTAAAACGCTTGTCTATGCAACCTATGGTAGGTATTGTCATGGGCAGCGATTCAGACATTTCCGTTATGGATCATGCGATTTCAATATTCAAGCAATTTGAAATACCTTATGAAATTACCGTTGCTTCTGCACATAGAACTCCAGACAAAGCCGCTCATTATGCAGCTTCAGCACAACAACGAGGGATAAAAGCTATTATCGCAGGTGCAGGTCATGCTGCGCATCTTGCGGGTGCTATTGCAGCCAGAACTAATGTCCCCGTAATAGGTGTCCCTATTGATTCATCCGCTTTGAAAGGAATGGATGCTTTACTTTCAACAGTTCAGATGCCTCCGGGCATACCCGTAGCCACTATGGCAATTGGGAACTCAGGAGCCACGAATGCAGCGATATTTGCAATACAAATACTCAGTCTTGAGAACAAAAGTATTGAAACTAAATTGATTCAGTACCGTGAAAAAATGCAAGCAAGTGTTGAAGCAAAATCAAAACAATTTGAATTGATTTAGAATCACGGATGAAACAGATGAAACAGATGGCACGGATATGCTCGTTATGATTCCGTGTAATCCTTTAATCCGAGTAATCTGTGATTCAACCCCTCGTTTGTATGAGGGAATAAAAATGATTAAATTGTGATCTTTGCGTGTCCTTCGATTTGTTGCTGAATAGATTCAAGTCGATGTTGTAGTCTGTTAAGCTGTTTTTGCAATGATTGAATATGATTCAAAATCATTTTTTTATCTTGCTTACGTTTCATCACACAATCGGTTAATTTTCCTAAATCACTTCCAAATGCTTGAAACTGAGCGACTTGATCTTCATATAACCTATTAGCAACAGCATCGACCAATTTAAATACATACTGAAATTTAATATTTTCCTTATAGTCTTCAATATGAAATAAAAGGGACTTTTGGGTTTCGCGTTTTGCTCGGCGCATGCCATCTTTTAAGGCAAGTATGACATCCTGTTGAGGTTGCTGGGGATTTTTATTTAGGTATTTACGGAACCAACGAAGCATCTTATAAAAGCCCAGACGCATAATCGCTTCAGTTTTAATTTTTGCGCTGTAGCGAATCATTGCAGTAGCTGCTGGTAGTGTAATCTTGTTGATTTGCTTTGCACTATTGATATCTACTTTTGTTCCTTCCACCAAATCAAGCACTAATCCAATTTTCTGATCCGTAATGACATTAGAAAATTCAAGGATGACATCTTTAACCATCGTATCAAATGGTTGGGCAATTGATGTAAAGTTTTCAGTAATTAACGCTTCAATACCTTTAATAAAATGGACGATCTGTGGGTTTATTGTTTCTGCCATAAATACATCCAGTGACTGCTTAAATTCCTGATATAATAAATACATGGCATTGGGAAATTCAACAGGTATTGGGAACGCATATTTTGTGTAGTCCAAGTGAATTTGATCGATAAATTGAATTAAATTAAATAGTAGTGTAGTCGGTGATGAATGATCAAAAAAGCGGTCAAGTTTAACTCTGAGTTCTTTTTTAAGCGTTTCAGATGCACCATTTAAGGTATTTTTGATTAAAATTTTTATCTGTTCCATTTTTCGCTGCTGAATTTTAATACCTTCAATCGCTTGTAAAGCGCTGTCGGTATCTTGGTTAATAATCCGTTCATGCATGGTTAGCCAATGATCTAAGCCATGAACGATTGTCCATAAACGTTGAGCAGCATTTTTGAATAATACGTGATATCGTCTGTGGGATAATTGGTGTGTTAAATCTTGTTTAAATCGCTTTGTTTCTTCATCCGAAAATTGAATAAAAGCGGATTCTTGCTGCCATTGTTCATAACGTTTTTGTTCTTTAGAAGATAATGAATCACTACGGGAGTGAAATAAATTATAGAGAGATGAAAATGAATATACACTCGGATCACTTTTAAATAAGCTTAATTCTTGTTGAGTGGTATGAATAACGTGAACTAAATTATCAAGGGTATCATGTTCATTAAAATCACAATTAATGATAAAAAAGATATGAGACATCATTCCCATTTGTTTTATCATGGATAAAAATTTAATATCTGCCTGTCGGACTCCAGTGCGACTACTGATGATGTACAAAACAATATGCGTTTTAAGTAAATAGTCTTGAACCTGCAGGATATGTAGCGGGTTGGTTGAATCACTCCCTTGGCAATCAGCCAATTCAATATTTGATTCTAACGTATCGGAATCAATATCTATACGAATATCCTTAACATAAACAGCAAGATTTTCATTGGTTACCAATTGTCGATATTCCGAAAAATTATCTTTATGATATTCAATACTATTATCATCATATTTACTTAAATTGTTTATAATAGGATAGCCTTTTAAATAGGATGAGACTAAAACACTATTTATGTTTCGGGTATCTTTGGCAATCCATTGCTCCGTATCCAGTGAAGACAGTATAGCCTGCAATTGATCGCGATCTTTTTTAAGACGAATATCTATGGGATCACGAATATCCATACGATTTAATACGGTTAAAAGCACATGCAAAGCCTGTGAAATTTCACTATTTATTTCTTCCCATGATTTGAATTGAATGGTAGCTTTACACAAAGAACCACAACATATTTTTGTTACCACTGAGGTGACGACACCGGCACCTCTCTGTAAATAATCACCATTTAATAGTGAATTAATACAGGTACTTTTCCCAGATTTTATAGCACCAACAACAGCAATTCGTAAGATATCTTCTTCTAATTGATGATGAATCAATGTACAATTTTTTTTCCAACCTTCAAAAGATGTCGAAGTATCATGAATTTGCATGGATTTATCTATACTATTCAGCACATCGTGGGATATATCCATCAGCGAATGTTTTATATTATCATATTGCAGCATTTTTTTCACTTATAGTTAAATTACGAATTACGAATTACGAATATCAAAAAATTTATATTATTGTTGGTATCTTAACCTTGTCAAGATAATGTTACAATTCTATCGATTCAGTACAAAAATAAAAAAAAAATTTTTATTGATCATCGTTGCGTCCATAACTACCTCTCCTCTAAAGAAGATAAGCAGAATTAAAAAATCGGTATAAAACCCTTAAATAACAAAGATTATCCCTTGACTATTTAAAAAAAAAGAGTAGTATAAACCCATTTTTGTGGAGGAAAGTGGTTGATTTTGTAGGAAAGTGGGGCATTTTAGTGTATTCTATCAGAGCCAATGTTTCGAGGACTTTCATTTCATACTCTTGATGATAAAAACCGTATAATAATACCTTCTCGATTTCGTGGTTTAATTAGTGATGGTGGAGATGGTATTATGTTAACACGTCATGAAGGCTGTTTATATGGTTATACTTATCATGAATGGGATAAGGTTGAAATGAAGTTTCTCGCCCTTTCTTCTAAAAGTGATAGCTTGCGTCTATTTATAAAAATTTTTATCGGAAGTGCTACTCAGTGTGATTGTGACAAGCATGGCCGTATTTTGATACCGCCAGGGTTAAAAGAATACGCGTTATTGCAAAAAGAAGTTGTTGTTGTTGGTGTTTTAGATCATTTTGAAATCTGGTCAAAAGAGAGATGGCAACAAAAAGAGCTTCAGTTAGAAGAAGAACTGAGAAAAGAAGATATTAGAAATGAAATTGCTAAGTTATTTATGTAGTTCTTCAGTATAGTATGGGATACCAGCATGTTCCTGTAATGTGTGGTGAAGCATTGCATTATTTAAATTGTGAACCCAATAAAATATACATTGATGCGACATTGGGTGGAGCTGGACATGCAAAAGCCATTGCTCAAAAGATATTGCCTGATGGGTTGCTGATAGGCATTGATCAAGATAAAGATGCGATTGAGCATGGCTATCAAAAATTGCATCATTACAAAAAAAATATCCATTTGGTTCATGATAATTTTGTTCATATCTCTAAGATTTTAAACGCAATGGATATTCAGGAAGTAGATGGAATTTTATTAGATGCAGGTATTTCAAGAGACCAGTTGGAATCGAGCGGCAGAGGTTTTAGTTTTAAATTGGATGAACCGCTTGATATGCGGATGAATAAAGAATCTGGTATTACTGCAGATGAAATTATAAATACATCAGACGAAGAAACACTATGTCGTTTTTTTTTTGAATATGGTGAAGAGCGATATAGCCGTTGTATTGCCCGTGCAATTATAAAAATGAGACAAAAAAAGCGAATTGGTTCAAGTCGCCAGCTATCTGACATCGTTTGTAGTTCGGTGCCAGCAAGGGCGTATCGCAATCAAAAGATTCATCCAGCAACGAGAATTTTTATGGCCTTAAGAATTCTGGTGAATAATGAATTGAAGCAGTTGGACACATTTATGTCATATGTTTCAAGTTGTCTTAAACCTAAAGGGCGTTTGTGTGTGATTACGTTTCATTCGTTAGAAGATCGTATTGTGAAGCAACATTTAAAACGGTTGTCTATCAAATGCCAATGCCCATCGGATTTTCCAATATGTGTATGCAAAAAAAAACCAGAGATGAATGTCTTAACCACAAAAGTTGTATTGCCGAAGGCAGCGGAAATCGCTTCTAATCCCATGTCGAGAAGTGCAAAGTTGAGAGCTGCTGAGAAGGTAGATAATTAGAATTTATAAATCACAAAATTAAACTTATGGAAACCCTTGAAAAAAAAATTTTGTCAAAGTCTAACGGTTATCCATTAGGAATGTCAATTTTTTTTCTAGTACTATTTATTGGAGAACTGTTCGTATATACGTGGTGTCGGGTACAATGCTTAGACATCGGTTATGCAATTACGAAATTATCGGAAGAGCGTGAACAGATAGAATCCATGCAGAACCGATTAAAGCTTGAGATTGCTCATTTAAAAGCGCCTGATCATATAATGAATATTGCAACGGTTAATTATTACTTAAGAATCCCACAACCTGAACAATTGATACAAATGCCATGAAATCGATAAAAAAAAATATATCTCTCAAAAAAAGAATTTCAGTAGTTGGATGGATTTTTTCTTTTGTATTTTGGTTAATTATCGCAAGAATTCTCTATTTACAGGTCATTAACCGTGCATTTTTATCTGAAAAAGCCTCTGCGCAATATGAAAAAAGTTTTGTGTTGTGTGGTAAAAGAGGTAGTATTTTAGATACGAATCAAAACGATTTGGCTGTGAGTGTTCAGTTGGTTTCAATTGCGGGATACCCTGCAATGATTGATGACCCGGGTATGGCTGCCAATCAACTTTCTGGAGTTTTGGGTTTAAAAAAGCAGGACTTATTGAAAACGCTAAAGTCAACAAAATCATTTGTATGGATAAAGCGGCAGATCAATCCTCAGGAAGAAAAAGCAGTGGAGTCTTTAAAATTGAAGGGAATCGGGTTGCTAACAGAATATAGCCGATTTTATCCTAATACAACACTGTCCGCACAAGTGCTTGGGTTTTGTGGATTAGATGGTAAAGGGTTAGAAGGACTGGAATTTTTTTACAATTCACAACTTCAGGAAACTGCAAATCGTTTTACAGTTATTCGAGATGCGCTTGGTCGTAAATTGAATGACGATAAAAAACTTCAGATCAACTACAGTGGTAATCATTTAATCCTTACAATTGATAAAGCCATTCAATTTATTACTGAAAGCGCCCTTGCTGAAGCTGTCAAAACTTTTAAAGCTAAAGCTGGTGCCGCTGTTGTTATGGATATTAAGACAGGTGAATTATTGGCGATGGCTAATTATCCATTTTTTAATCCAAATACGTTTAGCGAATATGATCGAGATCGATGGCGAAATCGTATTGTTACGGATACATTTGAACCGGGTTCTGTAATGAAAGTATTTGTCTCTGCCATTGCATTAGACAAGGGATATGTTAAATTAACGGATACTTTTTTTTGTGAAAATGGAAATTATCGTGTTTATCGAAACACAATTCATGATACACATTCGTATGGGAAGTTAACTGTCCCCGAAATTATTAAATATTCAAGTAATATAGGTGCAGTGAAAATTTTTGAAAAAATGGGAGCGAAAGCGTTGTATGAAGGATATCGACGTTTTGGCTTTGCTGAAAAAAGCGGAATAGATACTTCTGGCGAAACACCGGGGTATTTAGCAAATTATTCAAAATGGAAACCGATTGATGGCAGCACTATTGCGTTTGGTCAGGGTATCGCGGTAACTCCATTACAGCTTGTTAGTGCCGTATCTGCAATAGCAAATAACGGCGAATTGATGCGGCCATTTTTAGTAAAAGAGATCGTAAATCATAAAGGAGAAACTGTTCAACGGGTTACTCCTGAAAAAGTGCGAACTGTTATTTCTAAAGAAACCGCAGAAAAAGTAAAATATATGATGCGTCTTGTGGTCGAAGAAGGTGGAACTGGGGTAAATGCAGCACTTGATACTATTGAGGTCTGTGGAAAAACAGGTACTGCTCAGAAAGTAGAATCAGGTGGGTATGCAAAAGGAAAATATATTTCTTCATTTCTTGGCTATGCTCCATATAACGATCCTAAATTGGCTGTACTAGTCGTGATTTATGAACCTATAGGTAAATATTATGCAGGCACGGTAGCGGCACCAGCATTTAAGAAAATTGTTTATGATACAATGACATACCTTGAGCATCAATCACCCAGAAAAAAACAGCAGACATTAGCGGTTTCAAATCAATATGGGGTGTTCCAAAGATGAAGTTCAATCATTTAATTGATGATTTGATAGTTAATGAATTCAGGGGTGAGCAATCGATTGTTCCTGAAGGCATTGAAATTTCATCAATTCATGACCGTGCTCAGGATGTAAAACCAAGTGGATTATTTGTCGCGATTAAAGGTCATCAGGTGGATGGGCATACCTTTATTGATCAGGCGATTGCAAACGGTGCAAAAGCAATCGTTGTTGAGCAACCAATTAATCGACCGGGAGTAATTATTGTTCAGGTAAACAATACAAGAAAAGCGCTTGCTCAAATTGCATCCCGATTTTATGGCATTCCATCACAACAGCTTACCCTAATTGGTATAACGGGAACAAACGGGAAAACAACAGTATCCGCTTTAATTGAGTCTATATTGGAACAAGCAGGAATCAAAGCAGGTGTTATCGGTACTATAAACTATCGCTATGCAGGTAAAACGTATCCGAATGACCTGACAACGCCTGATGCATTCCAGTTACAAAAAATGCTTGCTGACATGGTTTCCTCAAACGTTACACATGTCATTCTTGAAGTATCTTCACATGCTGTTGCATTAAACCGAATTGATGGACTTCATTTTCGGGTAGGCGCATTTACCAATTTGACCCGAGATCATCTGGATTTTCATAAAACCATGGAAGCCTATTGGGATTGCAAAAAACGTTTTTTTTCGGAATATCTCAGAGAAACTCAATCATCTGTTGCAGTTGTTAATTTGGAAGATGAAAAAGGTAAGGAATTACAAGATATATCAGGATTAAACACGATTTCCTATGGATATACGGATGTCGATATTTTTCCAATCAACATGAATTTAGATATGGCAGGAATACATGGAGATATCCATACGCCATTTGGGAACGTTTCATGTACATCTCCTTTAATTGGAAATCATAATTTGCTCAATATACTTTGTTCAGTAGGTGTGGCCTCTGGACTCAGGATAGATCATAATGCAATTCAAACGGGAATTCGAAATTTTACTGGAGTTCCGGGAAGGCTTGAGCGTGTTGATGACGTTTCAGCATTAGGTCGATATCCTTATATATTTGTTGATTATGCTCATACACCCGATGCACTTGAAAAAGTGCTTTTAAGTATTAGATCACTTTTATCAAGCCAAATGAAACAAAAAAATAAATTGATTTGTATTTTTGGATGTGGTGGAGATAGAGACCCGGGTAAACGTCCACAAATGGGAAGTATAGCAACCCGATTGAGCAATTTAGCAATTATTACGTCTGATAATCCGAGATCAGAACACCCTATGGACATAATTCACCAGATTCAGCAGGGAATAGATAGCAGTTGTTCTTGTATATATCAAGCGAACGATTTACTTCAAGCAATTGATCAAGACGGTTATGTTATTGAATCGGATAGAAGAAAAGCAATTCAATTAGGTATCCAAGTTGCTAATGCAGGTGATGTGGTGTTGGTTGCTGGAAAAGGGCATGAGACCTATCAGTTGATTCAGGGGAAAAAATATCCATTTGATGATCGTGTTGAAGTTCGAGAAGCGATTCGGATGAAGTATAAGATATCATGATGAATGTAGGTTTGATATGGCTGATTTAGGTTGGACACAACAAGATATTGCAACTGCCTGTAGTGGTCAGTGGCTTTCTCAGACCACAGTTCCACATTTTTCATCTATCAATATCGATTCACGTAGTTTAACACCTGATCAATTTTTTATAGCGATTCCCGGTAAAAATCATGATGGCCATGCGTTTATTAATGATGCTATTCAAAAAGGATGTTTGGGAATTCTGGTTCAAAAAAACCGTTGTGATCATAGGCTAATCACTGTCTGTCAACGTAAAAACATTGCATGTATTCAGGTGGATGACAGTGTCAAAGCATTAGGTGATTTAGCTCGGTATCATCGGAATCGGTCTGGAGTTAAAGTTGTTGCCATAACAGGTTCAAATGGAAAAACAAGTACCAAAGAACTGACAGCACATGTGTTATCGCAGCGTTTTTCGACGTTATATACACTGGGTAATTTCAATAATGAAATTGGCTTGCCATTAACTCTCTTAAGACTCAATTCGCAACATCAAATGGCAGTAATAGAACTGGGTATGAACCATATCGGTGAAATATCCCGGTTGGCTGATATTTGTATCCCAGATATCGGAATAATTACAAATATCGGTTATGCTCATCTTGAAGGCGTAGGTTCAATAGAAGGTGTAATTCAAGCTAAAGGTGAATTGATTGAGAAGCTTTCTCCTGCGGGACATGCGGTATTAAATGCGGATAATCCATGGGTAATGCAATTAGCTAAAAAGACGAATCTTCCCATACATTGTTATGGTATATCAGAAACCGCACAGGTTAGGGCCGATAAAATACAGGTTACCACAAATGGTTCATATTTCGAGTTAGTTTTGCCGACTGAGAGAATCCCTATCAACTTACCTGCAATTGGCAGATTTATGGTGCATAATGCGCTTGCTGCAGCATGTACAGGCTATATATTGGGGTTATCTGGTCATGAAATTCAAAAAGGTCTTACGTTATTTCGACCGGTATCTGGCCGTATGAATATTATGGACATTGGACAAATACATGTTGTTAATGATACTTACAATGCCAATCCATCTTCAATGGAAGCCTCAATCCTTACGTTTATGGAAATGAATCCAAAAAATCGAGGTTTTTTGGTATTAGGGGATATGTTCGAATTGGGAGTTGATGCCGAAAAACTCCACAGAAATATTGGTGAAAAACTTGGAAAGTTAGATGGAATTCACTTATTTGCAACGGGTCAACTTGCGTTACAATATACATTAGGTGCGAAATCTGTTGGTATGCCAGAACAGAATGTTTTTTGGGGTTCTAAACCAGAGATTCGGAGACAATTGAAAAATCAGTTACAACCCGGGGATTGGGTATTTGTGAAAGGATCAAGGGGGATGAACATGGAAACCATAGTGGCAGGGCTTCAGGAATTAAATATTAATTAATTAAAATTGAGGATAAACGGAAGACATCTATGTTGTACCATTTGATGTATGCGCTACATGCTGAATATACGATTTTCAATGTTTTTAAGTACATCACGTTTAGAACTATTTATGCAGGTTTAACGGCTTTTTTACTTGTTTTGATTTTTGGGCCATGGGTTATTCGTAGGCTTTCACAATTACAGATAGGACAATATATTCGGGATGATGGCCCGAAAACTCATTTTAATACTTCAGGATGTTCACTGTTGGGTGGCATTTTAATTATGGGATCCATTGTGTTATCTACCGTATTATGGACTGATCTCACCAATATTCATGTTTGGATTGTGTTGTTTTCAATGATTGGATTTTCATACATTGGGTTTAAGGATGACTACTTAAAGCAGGTCGAAAAAGGCAGTAAAGGGTTAAGTGCGAAGGATAAATTCCGTCTTCAGATTGGGATAGCCTTTTTAACCAGTTGTTTTATTTATTTTTTTACAGACTTTGACACAAGACTGTCATTCCCGTTTTTTAAACAAGTAAAGCCAGATATTGGCTTTTTATATATTTTTTTTGCGACATTTGTTATTGTTGGGACGTCGAATGCAGTCAATCTAACTGATGGATTGGATGGACTTGCCATTGGTCCGGTAAATATCGCTGCTGTTTCATTTTTAATACTTACCTACGTTGCAGGTCATGCAAAAATTGCAGAATATTTGCAAATCCCCTATGTCAAAGGAGTAGGAGAATTGAGTATTGTCTGTGGTATTATAGCAGGATCAGGTCTTGGATTTCTATGGTTTAACACGCATCCCGCTGAAGTGTTTATGGGGGATGTGGGGTCGTTACCTTTAGGCGCTCTGCTTGGCACGATCGCAGTTATGGCAAAACAAGAAATTATGCTAGTTCTTGTTGGTGGATTATTTGTAATGGAAGCGCTTTCAGTTATTATTCAGGTGGGTTTTTTTAAACTAACACATGGTCGTAGAATTTTTCGAATGGCACCATTGCACCATCATTTTGAAAAAAAAGGGTGGAAAGAAGAAAAAGTGACTGTACGATTCTGGATTATTGCAATTATTTTAGCATTAATTTCAGTGAGTACATTGAAGTTACGGTAATGGGGGAATAGCGTTGATAAAAAAACATATTGCTATAGTAGGATTAGGGAGCACAGGAATTGCCTTGGCTCGTTTTTTTATCAAGCGCGGTGAATCTGTAGTGATTACAGATATTGCTACGCGTGAAGCTTTAGGAAAAAATGTAGAAATAGCCGAAGGCCTCGGAGTGCAATTAGATTTAGGCGGGCATACTCCACAAACGTTTGACCATGCAGATAGGGTTATATTGAGTCCGGGAGTTCCCCATACTATTGCACCGTTACAACGTTGTCGTGAAAAAGGTATCCCTGTAGTTGGAGAAATTGAAGTTGCGTTTGATCATATTCAAGAGCCAATTATAGCGATTACTGGAACCAATGGGAAAACTACAACTACACGGCTTGTTGGAGATATGTTAGCTGCTTCAGGTAAAAAGGTTTTTGTGGGGGGGAATATTGGTAATCCTCTGATTGAATATGTAGATACTGAACTCAAAGCAGATATCGTGGTTGCTGAAATCAGTAGTTTTCAATTGGATACAACAGTTCATTTTAAACCCCATGTCGCCGTCATACTCAATATCACTGAGGACCATTTAGACCGCTATGAAAAAATGGATGCCTATGCGAGATCAAAACGAAAAATAGTAGAACATCAGGAAAAAAATGATATCGCTGTGCTGAATATGAATGATCCCTATATTCATCGTGTATTGGGAGCTCCGAACTCTCAGTTATTCTGGTTTAATCAACCGCGAAAAGACCTTCAAGGGGCTTTTGTTGAAGGAAAAACGCTTTGGTTAAATACAAATAATAAGAGTTTATGCACCATTTCGCTTGAACAAACCCAACTCATAGGAAAACATAATCAGGAAAATATTGCTGCTGCTGCTTTATCAGTGTTGATGTCGGGTGGAAATCAAGCAGGTATTCAACATGTAGTCAATACATTTCATGGGCTTTCACATCGGATTGAATATGTAGATACCGTGAATGGGGTACGTTTTTATGATGATTCAAAAGGAACGAATGTTGATGCGGTACTGCGTTCACTTGAATGTTTTGATGCCCCAGTGCTGTTAATTTTGGGCGGCCGCGATAAAGGCGGTGACTATACAGTGTTAAAACCTCAGCTAAAACGATGTGTAAAAAAAGTAATTGCTATGGGTGAGGCTAAAGATATCATATTTCAGTCACTTAAAGGAATAATTGATATTTCACTTGTGAAGTCTATGGAAGAAGCGGTTTTTCATGCGTATGATCACAGTGTTGACGGAGATGTGGTATTGATGTCGCCTGCGTGTTCAAGTTTTGATTGTTATCGCAATTATAAAGAAAGAGGAACGCATTTTTGTAATTTAGTATCTGAATTAAAAACAAAAATAGTAAAACCATGAAAAAAACAGCAAAATATCAATCTCAACCTCTTGATATCAAATTGCTTTTTCCAGTTATTTTTCTAGTTGGAATCGGAATTGTAATGATTTATAGCGCGAGTTCTGCGCTTGCTTTAAAGAAATACGGGAACAGTTTTTATTTTCTATTTCGACAGATGAGTTATGCGGCTGTTGGCATTTGTATGATGCTTTTGTTTAGTTATTTACCGTATCGTATATTAAGAATTTTTACTTATGGATTTTTAATTTTATCTTTTGTCTTATTGGCAGCAACGCAATTATCTGGATTAGGGTTTACGGCAGGTGGAGCAGCCCGATGGATTCATATTGGTAGTTTTTCTTTTCAACCCTCTGAATTTGCAAGATTTTCATTGATTATTTATTTGGCATATTCGCTGAGTAAAAAAGAAGAAAAAGTGAAACATTTTTCAATAGGATTTGTTCCACATGTGATTGTGTTAATGAGTTATGCTATAGTCATTGCACTGCAACCTGATTTTGGATCTATCGTTATTCTGTGTAGTTTAACATGGATAATGATGTTTGTGGG
>PDZT01000432.1 GCA_002753105.1 Deltaproteobacteria bacterium YD0425bin50
TATCATCAATGGCAGAGTTATAAATACAAGGAACCAACTGATTAAGCTGCTGATCAAACTATATACAATTGCGACGATGATAGCAGTACCATAATTTTTAAGATAAATCCCCGGAAGCAGTTGAGCTACAAAAAATATAGCCACACTTAACACAATTATATTTAAAATTAAATGCATATCGTTTCTCCTTTATTTTGTATAGTTATTATAAAAAACGAATATTTGGAAGCCGCTGAATGGCCTCCAAAGACCCAAAAGTTTGCCAGCCCAATTGGTAAGCCCCACGATATGCGCGTTGACATATATGGAGCCATTTTGCAATTGCCCATTCCGAATCATAATGGTTCATTACATATTGGTAAACACTTTCCTTTGCAGCAGCAATCATTGATCCGGCAATCACAGTTTTACCTGCAATAAGAAAGGTATCGATATCACCAAACGAAAGTAATTTTGGTTTGTTAGACAATTTTACATCAATCAGTTCCTTATCATTCAGGTATAAACCAATATTGTTTGCAGCACATTCTCCCATTTCCATTGCATGATAGGCTTGTTTGCTAACAGGATTGGGTAACTCACACGCATTCCCTATAGCAAAAATATCATTATGATACATACTTTGAAGAGTATTGCTTACTCTTGCCCATCCATTTGCTGTATTGGAAAGTCCGCTATCAAATATCAGGTTACTTGCTTGAATTCCAGCAGACCATAGTGTTAGGTCAGAAGGCAATGTTTGATTTGAATCCAGTACCACATGATTGGGTTCAACAGCAATAACCCGTTTTCCAGTATGCCAAAACACAGAATACGGAATACATAACCGTTTAAGCTCTTTTCCAATTTCATCTGGACCTTGAGGAAACACTCGATCAGCCTGTTCTACCATATGTACTTCAACACTTTTGTTATCCCGATATTTTCGAAGAATTTCGCCCATCGCTTCGATTCCTTCCATGCCAGAGCCAACAATCACCACAGATGCAGATGAGTTGTGTTCAAGTAATTCATTCAGTTTTAAACAGATGGCATAACAATCAACCGTATTTTTAAAAAACATGGCATGTGAATTGACTCCGTCAACATGATATGTATTCACTACAGAGCCAATTGCAAGAACACAAATATCATATGATAAGGTTAATCGGTTTTGAGTGTGTATCTGCTTTTTTTTAGGGTCTATATTGACCACATGGTCCTGAAACCACTTATGACCATGACGACGAAGGATGTTTTCTTTGGATAATACCAATTGGTAAGGCTTTTTAACACTGGATACAATTTCATTAATATTTGGATAAAATTCAAAAAAAGGGCAGGGGTCAATCATCATCACGTCAACATGATCAGGATTCAAATGAATTACCGTTTCAAGACCAGCGAAATTACCGCCGACAATTAAGATTCTGGGTTTTGATCGTTTTGATTTGGTCTGAAATGGGATGTTCATGTATGATGTCTCCATAGTTGATTTTAACTTTAATATATAGATATATAGATGTTCAGATAAATAATTGCAAAGTATGAACGATTGTAAGGGCACGATGCATCGTTCCCCTACAGCAAATTGTTGGCCTTGATCATCGTTTCGGCCGACATTATCGTTGCCGCAACAAAATTGTAGGGGCGAACCTTGTGTTCGCCCTCCAAAAGGGCGATGACAAGCATCGCCCCTACATTGTGGCCGAAACGATGATCAAGGCCAAATTGTTTTAACATTATGAAATTTAATAAGTTGTAACCATGTGCCCTACAATCGATTATCATACAGCAAAACCAATAATCGTAATATCATCTCGCTGAATCTCATCACCTTGATAGTCTTCAAGCAATTCAATTAATAGTTGCTTCTGTTCAGTGAATGGTTTGTCATGGTGTTGCGAAATAAATGACTTGAATCGATGTTTGCTGAAAACGAATTTGGATTTATTGCCAACCTGATCCAGCAAACCATCAGTAGTCAAGTAAAACCGCATGGAAGCATCAAGAGGAATCGCATGATTTTTATAATGAAAGTGAATATCTGATGATTTATACCCAATGCTTTGTTTATCACCTTTAATTTCCCCCATCTCGCCTTGAAAGGTGTAATACAAGGATAAGTTCGCCCCTGAATAAATCAAACATGCATTCGAACGATTCACATAACAAAGACTGATATCCAGTCCATCATTGCTCTTTGCCTCTGTATTTTCCTGATGTAATGAATGTTTTGTGTGAATATTTAACCGATGAAGGATTAACGCTGGATTGTTCATACCGATTTCATGAACAATTCGATCAATGATCGATTTCGTCATCATGGTCATCAGCGCTCCGGGCACGCCATGACCTGTGCAGTCAATCACCGCAATAAGAAATTCATCTTTACTGGCGCTAAACCAGAAAATATCTCCGCCAATTACATCTTTCGGTTTCCAAATTACAAAATAATCCTTCAGTGTTTGGAACATCATGTCTTTTTCAGGTAAAACCGCGGTCTGAATGACCTGAGCATAGCTGATGCTCTGCATCAATCGGTTATTCACATCTTCAAGTTTAACATTGCTTTCTGTAAGCGCAATGGTACGCTGTTCAACTAAATCTTCCAGATGTTCATGGTATTGTTTCAGTTTATTTCTTGATTTGACCAGTTCAACATGAAAATTTAACCGGACAAACAGCTCATTTTTAGAAACAGGTTTGGTTAAATAATCATTTCCGCCTGCTGAAAATCCATCGACAATATCAGGCACTTGGTTTTTCGCTGAAATAAAAATGATAGGCAGTTCTTCTTTGGAGTATTTCTCACGTATCTGTTTAGATACTTCATAGCCATTAAGCCTTGGCATCATAATATCCAGCAAAATTAAATCAGGACGAATCGTATCCAGTTTTTCTATCGCTTCCATGCCTGAATACACTAATTCTACGTGTGTTCCAGATATTGACAGATAGTTTTGGATGACTTGCAGGTTGATTGGATCATCATCAACCGCAAGAATTTTGATGCCTTTGAGATCAACACAAATCAACTTTTCCCGGCTATCGTTTAGCTCTTTTCTGCGTTCAATTTCTACAGGCATATTCATTTTTCGACTGTCATGGTCTGTATCCATTTCTATTTCAGAAATCTCAACTCGTCTTTTTTTAATTTTTTTTAGTTCTGGCTTTTCGTAAGTGAGCGGCAGCGTAAACCTAAACGTAGAACCGTTACCAATTTCTGATTCAACCCATATCTGACCACCCTGCAATTCAATCAGTTTTTTCGTGATCGCAAGTCCTAAGCCTGTTCCCCCATATTTGCGTTCAATAGAACCGTCCGCCTGTTCAAAGGATTTAAAAATATCGTCATGTTTTTCTTTGGGAATTCCAATGCCTGTATCTGATATGGATATTTCAAGCATA
This sequence comes from Deltaproteobacteria bacterium YD0425bin50, assembly GCA_002753105.1. Classification (GTDB taxonomy): domain Bacteria; phylum Desulfobacterota; class Desulfobacteria; order Desulfobacterales; family YD0425bin50; genus YD0425bin50. The sequence goes on from PDZT01000432.1 coordinate 3,391, forward strand.
TCACCTTGAATTCGGGCTGAAATACGAACCTCTCCTTTGTCTGTAAATTTGATTGCATTCCCCACAAGATTATACAGAATCTGTTGCAGACGATCTTCATCACCTAACACATAAGGGATATCGCTTGGAATGTCATTCTTTAGGACTATGGTTTTAC
>PDZT01000070.1 GCA_002753105.1 Deltaproteobacteria bacterium YD0425bin50
ATACAACATCATCTACTGCATGATATACATCATGATGAATATTATCAATAAGCACTGTATTTTCCTGAAACATCTTAACTTCATCTGGACTGGTGACATAAAGAATTGCATTGTGTTCTTTGGCACTTCCAATCAAATATACATAGGAACAGGTACGTCTTGCATCAGCAATAATTTCACTTGCGGTTTCTATACAATCAGATTCGCGCATCAGTTTCCTAAATAAAAAAATAAATGGAATTCCATCAAGCCGTTCACCTACAGGATTACCATAGCCCATTTCACCAAAGGCCATATGTTTTTCATTCATGCCAGTTACACAACCAATCAGACCTGCATAAGAAAAATTCGCAGATGCATACCCATGATCTGGCTTATGAATTAAAACAATTGGCCATTGCTGAACACCTAAATCACGAATCCAATCCAAGACTCGAAGTTGATACAATTTTCCATTTTGTGTCGCCTTACCAAACGCAGCAATATTGCTACAACTCGTAGGTATTAACTGATGCTGAAACCGTTTTTTGGGTCCATATTCTGCCAGTTCAGGTATGGCATGGAACCAGTGAACAATTCGCAGCGGAATTCCTGCACCGTGTGCTAAACCGCGCATTTCTTCCTTTTCCTGAATAGGAATATAGGGTTCCATCAAATCATACACTTCATCTAAAACCTCAATAGGTGCAATATATTTGGCAAGGTTTAAGACGTGTGTGATACTGGCACGAACTTCCTCAGAAAGTAGTCTGCCATGTTGAAAACCCATTTCATAAGGCGTACCTTTCACTTTAATGAGTTTGATTCCTTCAACAGTTTTTACGCTTGCCTTAGCAAGAATTTGTTTTTCAACTTCTTCATTATCAATCACTAATGATCGCTGATACAAAGTCAGATGGTTTACAGGCAATCTCTGACAACTGAATATTATTCCAATTAATAAAACTAAAATGATTGAATGAGAAAATTTGCGAAAGTTCATGATAAAATCCTTTCTTTAACTGATCAGCATAAGGTTATTAAGCAATAAGCCATTACGAGAATACACATTTTGGAAACAAAAACAAAAAAAAAATTGATCTCGATATAAAAAAGTGTAAAAGTACAGATAATATATATTTTGTCTCTATCTTTATTTTTTAATTTTTTTGGAGGTTCAACGTTCATGCGCTTTGTTACAAAATCAATTGTTTTCATTCTTTTTCTTATGATCGATACGCAGATAGTTCAATCAGAGACCAAAATTTCTGTATTTGTAAGCATAGTTCCACAACACTATGTTGTGCAACAAATTAGCAAAGACCTCGTCGATATTCAAGTAATGGTTGCTCCGGGAGCAAATCCACATACTTATGAACCAAAACCTCAACAAATGATAGCCATTTCAAAAGCGCAGCTTTATTTTTCCATAGGCGTTTCTTTTGAAAATGTTTGGCTTTCAAAATTGGTTTCATTCAACCCTAACCTGTTGGTTATCCATACAGATGCTGGAATTACAAAATTGCCTATGGATTCTCATGATCATGATCATCATCATGCTGATAAAAACGAGCATCATGAAGAAATAGTGGACCCGCATATCTGGTTATCCCCACCGTTAGTAAAGATACAAGCCCGCCATATTCTCATAGCACTTCAGGATATTGACCCAGCAAATCGTTTGATTTATGAGGCCAATTACACAACATTTATTTCAAAACTTGAAGAACTTGATCATCATATTCGACAACTATTGACAGATAAGCAGGGATTAGAATTTATGGTATTTCATCCATCGTGGGGATATTTTGCGCATACCTACGGTTTGAAGCAGGTGCCCATAGAAATTGAAGGTAAGTCCCCAAAACCAGAACAGATGAAACAGCTCATTGATTATGCAAGAAAACATAATATTACTGCCATATTTCAACAGCCCCAGATTTCATCCAAAAGTGCTGAACAAATTGCACGAGAAATTAATGGCAAGGTCGTCTTTGTTGATCCCTTAGCATTGGATTGGTCTGAAAATTTACTAGGGGTTGCGCGACAATTAGGAAGTAGGAAGTAGGAAGTATATGATTAACGATAATATCCTCGAAATAAACGATGTTTTTTTTGGTTATAACCGTCAAGTTGTGCTTGAAAATATAAATTTGACGATTCGAGAATTCGATTTTGTAGCCATGATTGGCCCCAATGGCGGTGGCAAAACCACATTGTTAAAATTGATATTAGGGTTATTAAAACCTCATAAGGGAACAATTCGTGTATTCGGAAGTCCTGCTCAGAAAGCATCTCACTTTATTGGATATGTGCCTCAAAATATTCACATCAATGTTAATTTCCCAATCACTGCACTGGATGTTGTGTGTATGGGAAAATTAGGTCCTGAAAAAAAAAATTCGCGAAATATGGATCGAGATGATGCCTTAACCATTCTGGAAAAGTTAAGCATGTCTGCCTATGCCAACAGAAAAATGGGTGAACTTTCGGGTGGACAGCGTCAGCGTGTATTTATTGCAAGAGCACTGATTAGCAACCCTAAATTGCTGCTTTTAGACGAACCGACAGCAAGTATTGATTCTAAAGGTCAATCTGAATTTTATGACTTGTTAAAGCAGCTCAATCAGGAATTGACTATTATTGTTGTCAGCCATGATTTGCTGGTTATTTCAAGTCATGTTAAATCGGTTGCCTGCCTGAACAGGCGATTGTTCTATCATGCACAATCCGAAATCACGAGCTGTATGTTTGACTCTATGTATCCAAATAGCGAATGCTGTCCAGTGGAAATGGTCGCGCATGGACTTCCCCATCGGGTGTTACAAAATCATCATAAAATTGAGAATGAGTAAAATCATGTTTGATGCACTACAATATGAATTTATGCGTAATGCAATAGCCTGTGGTCTGTTGACCAGCATTATCTGCGGTATTATGGGAACGCTAGTTGTTGTTAACCGTATTGTTTTTCTTTCAGGCGGAATCGCACATGCAGCATACGGCGGTATTGGGTTAGCTTTTTTTTTCAGATGGCCTTATTTAATTGGCACCTTGGGATTTTCTTTTCTGTCTGCCATGATTATGGCTGCGGTTAGCATGAAGGCAAAACATCGTTCAGATACTATTATTGGAGTTATCTGGGCCATTGGTATGGCATTTGGTACAATATTAATAGACCTCACGCCGGGGTATAATGCAGATTTGATGAGTTATTTATTTGGTAGCATTCTCACCGTTCCGCGTTTTGATTTGTATATTATGCTTGGAATTGCAATACTTATCAGTGTGATCGTTACTTTTTTTTATAATGACCTGCTTGCGATTTCTTACGATGAGGAATTTGCCCGAATTCGTGGAATTCCTGTTGTACCGATTTACTTCATGATGATCGGAATGTTGGCACTTACAATTGTCATGGTTATTCAGGCTGTAGGCTTGCTGCTGGTTATTGCTTTATTAACCATTCCTCCATTTATTTTAGAAAAATATGCTAAATCTCTAGTTCAAATGATGGTTGGATCGAGTTTACTTGGCATGATCTTTACGTTGATCGGTTTGGGTTTATCTTATAGATTTAACCTGACCTCGGGTGCTTGTATTATTATGGTTGCGGGGGGCTTCTTTTTTGTTTTTTTGTTGTTTGAACAAGTATTCATATATTTGCAACAGAATAGAAGTTAAATAATAAATAATCAAATTTTCACGCAATCCTAATTCAATTCTAACAAAAGCTCTCTATTTATCTTTAAATAATCCATGCAGCAGATGGATTTTTTTCTTAAAACCTCATTAAAAAAGGAAGGGAAACGTATGAAAAAATTCTGTGTATATGCTTTAGTTGTGTTTGGAATAACCTGTATTGGATCAACTGCATTTGCGGGTAATATTAATATTACGGGTTCAACCACAGTACTTCCAGTTGCACAAAAAATTGCTGAAGCTTACATGAAAGAACATCCAGATGTTAAAATAAGCATTTCAGGCGGCGGGTCAGGTGAAGGCATCAAAGCAATCATTGATGGAACAACAGATATCGCGGATAGCTCCCGCTTTATCAAAGACAAAGAAATAAAGCTCGCATTAGAAAAAGGCAAATATCCTGTTCCGTTTAGCGTGTCTTACGATTGTATTGTTCCTGTAGTTCATCCAACTAACCCAGTAACCAGTCTGACATTAGAACAGCTAAAAAAGATATACAAAGGCGAAATCAACAACTGGAAAGACGTTGGCGGCGAAGATAAAAAAATTGTGGTTGTTTCCAGAGATACCTCTTCAGGCACATATGAAGTTTGGGAAGAAAAAGTCATGAACAAGGAAAGAATTTATCCGGGTGTGTTGCTTCAAGCTTCAAATGGTGCTGTAGCTCAAGCCATTTCTGGAAATCCTCATGCTATTGGGTATATTGGACTTGGCTATGTGAATAGCAGCGTTAAAACAGTCAAAGTGAATGATATTGAAGGTTCAGAAGTTACAACGCTGAATGGTTCTTTTCCAATCAGTCGGCCATTATTTATGTTTACTTCAGGATGGCCAACAGGAGATACTCTGAATTTCATTAATTATGTTTTGCATCCTCAAAAAGGACAAGTACAAGTTAAAGAAGCCGGGTTTATTCCTTTATATTAACAATTAACAATTGAGGGGCAACCCTTGTGGTTGCCCTAAAATAAAAGATGGAAAACAACAATGCTAAGTCGTAACCAAAAAGAACGTTACATATCGAGATTCTTTTTTGCGATTTCATTTACATCGCTTACGATTCTCCTGTTGATTTCCATCTTTTTGTTCATGGAAGGTCTGCCGATCTTTAAGCAGGTTTCGCCGTTAAAATTTATCCTTGGAAACTATTGGTATCCAACTTCTGATCCACCAGATTTTGGCATTTATCCATTGATTATCGGATCATTATTAGTTACTGGTATTTCAGGGCTAATTTCTATACCCTTAGGCGTAATGACTGCGATATATTTAGCAGAAATAGCATCATTTCGGATTCGGGAAATCGTTAAACCCATTGTTGAATTATTAGCCGCATTACCCTCTGTTGTTATTGGTTTTTTTGGAATGGTCATATTTGCTCCATTTTTACAGAATGTATTTCATATTCCAACAGGTCTAAATATGTTTAATGCTTCATTAATGCTTGCATTTATGTCTATCCCAACCATTTGCAGTATTTCTGAAGATGCAATTTATAATGTTCCTAAAAGCCTGAAAGAAGCATCGCTGGCACTAGGCGCAACCCATTTGGAAACGATTACCAGAGTGATTATTCCAGCATCAATTTCTGGAATCAGCACCAGTATTATTTTAGGGTTATCCCGTGCAATGGGAGAAACAATGGTTGTGCTGATGGTTGCCGGCGGTGCAGCTATGGTTCCAAGTTCTGTGTTTGATCCAGTTCGTCCAATGACAGCTAGTATTGCTGCAGAAATGGCGGAAGCGCCTTTTCGGGGAGATCATTATTATGCCTTATTTGCCACAGGCATTGTATTATTTTTATTTACGTTTTGTTTTAATATCATTGCAGATTTTATTGCACATCGATATCGACAAATAGGAGAAGCGAGCCTGTAACATCGAGTTATCCATTTTTTTTCTTTTGGTTTAATGAATATACAAATGCGAGCAATTCAGCTACAGCTACATAGACTTCAGGTGGAATTTCCTGATTAATTTCTAATTTAATTAATGCTTCAACTAAGTCTGGGTCTTCTTTTATAGGTATGCCATGATTTTGAGCTATTTCAATAATTTTTTCAGCAACACTTCCTTTACCTTTAGCCGTTACTTTTGGCGCACGATCGTTTAGTTTATCATATTTTAAAGCAACAGCTTTTTTTAAAGTTCTTTTAGACATAATTATGAAAGCTGAAGGATAGAAAGAACATCTTGTAAGCTTTCTATATGATAATCTGCAGATAATTGAGGATTTTTATAAGCAACAAAAGGAACCCTAGCTTGTCTTGAAGCGAATTCATCCAATTCTGAATCACCAACATATAACGCCTGATTTGGTTTAATTTTAAAATGATCTAAAATTTTTAAAAGCGGGTCTGGATGGGGTTTCGCTTTTTTTACATCGAGAGCAGTAACCACAATATCAAAATAAGATTTTAATTTAAAGTGATGAAGCACATGCTCCATTGTATCTGTTCGATTCGTTGCTATAGCTGTGTAATAGGTTGGTTTGATTGTTTTGAGCATGAGAATAAGATCAGGATCAATTTCCATAAACGGAATAAAATTCTGATAACGACATTGTTTCCGGAATTCATGAACTTTTTCTATGAGTTCTGGTTCACTCGCAAATAGATAATCAATTGAAGAATGGACTGTATGCATCTGTGCAAATGAAAATTGCTCTGGGGTAATGGGAGGCTTGCCAAAATGCTCTAAAATATAATTATAATAAGCAGTATTGGCCTTTTGGGTATCAAACATTACCCCATCACAATCAAGAATAACCGCTTTGATTTCATGCATCATTGCGTTATTTTTTTTCCTTTTCTTTTTCTTTTTCTTTAGATGCTTTCTGAATCATTTCTAAAAATTTTGACTTTGCATCTGCATTAGGTTGTTGGGGATCCATATCATAAATATTGCCATAAACCCGAATTTTTATTTCTGGCATAACCTTGCTGTCCGTTTTTAGAATGATGTTATCTGTGTAGCGTTTTTTTTCTTTAACCAAATTAACTACTGCTAACTGATATTCACTGGATTTGTCTTTTTTGACTTCATCTAATTGAAAGCGGATATCTTTGCCATATTCAGCTTGAGTACTGGTAATTTTAAATGGATAATTCGATTGCGGGACAATAGTTACTACTGTCTTAACTTCGGTATCTTTATTGCCAACTAAACTAACATATTTCGGAGTTATTTGTGCAAAAGTTTCTACAGTTCCTGAAATCGTAAGTTGAAATTTTGAATTGTTCTGATCACTGGTTTCAACACTAACTGCTTTTGAAATATTTCGACCGCCATAACCATTGGTATCCACTTTAATCGTAATTTTTCCCTCTTGCCCCGGAGGGATCTGTTTCGTAAACGAAACCGCTGCGCAGCCTCAACCTGGGCGAACATTTATAATATCTAAATTGACATTGCCTTTATTTTGTACAATAAAGTCATGAATGACTTCTTTTCCTTCCATTACGGATCCAAATTCGTAACTGGGTTGAGGGATAACAGCTATCGCTTGATTCGTGCTCGCTGGTGTTGTTGGCGGAATGTCCGTTTTTGAATTTACTGCTGGACTATTGGGAGCTACAGGTTTTACATCTTCAGCAGACCCAATACCCAAGTGACTCAAAACGAACAAAAAAACAATAGTATTTAGTATTGTCCGATTGATCATAATTACTCCTCTGGATAAATGTTAATACTTGAAACAAAAGAACCGCAAAAACATAATGGTGTTTTCATTATCACGATTTAATTTGTATATGCAAAGAAAAAAATGGCATTGAATATATAAAAAATTTAGGAGGTGAATTTATATTATGCGACGCGTTATTTTTAATCAAAAAGGCGGTGTCGGTAAATCAACGATTACCTGTAATCTCGCAGCCATCAGTGCACAATTAGGATTCAATACATTAGTGATTGACTTAGATCCTCAAGCCAATACGAGTCAATACGTTTTAGGAAATAAATCCACGCAAATGAACACCACAATCGTTGATTTTTTTCAGGATATGCTCAATTTATCTTTGCGTAAAAAAGAACTTCAACAATTTATTCAGACATCCCCGTTTAATCATCTCGATATATTGCCATCACACCCTGATCTTGCTGAACTTGAAACAAAACTTGAGTCGCGATATAAAATTTACAAGCTCAGAGATGCATTAAAAAAATTAACCCAATATGATTTCATTTATATAGACACTCCGCCTGCATTGGGTTTTTATACGCTGTGTGCCTTAATTGCAGCAGATACCTGTCTCATTCCATTTGATTGTGATGAATTTTCAAGACGTTCATTATATCATTTGATTGGAAATATAACAGAAATTCAACAGGATCATAATAACAATCTTAGAATTGAAGGCATTATCGTGAACCAATACGAATCCCGGGCTATTCAATCTAAAAAAATTGTTAAAGAACTGATTGATGATGGATTACCTGTTATGGATGTTTATCTTTCTCATTCTATTAAAATTCGAGAATCCCATGAAAAATCACAACCTATGATTCATCTTGATCCAAATCACAAATTGTCTTTAGAATTCAAAGCATTGTATGAAAAGCTACATCAACCTCATGGGAAAAAATAATACATGCCAATATCTCGTAGTCTCATATTTCATCCAATTTTCGTTTTTATTTATTCAATCATTGCGCTTGCAACCTCGTTAACCCTTTATATTTACTGGTATATTGAAGTCAGCAGTGGTTTAAAACAACTCGTTCAAAAGTTTAATCTGGATGTTCATCAGGTTTTTACTTATGAAACATGGGTTGTGATTATGGTGTTATCCATTCTCGTGGCCATTATACTCTTGGGTATTTTTATTATTTTTATCTATCATCAAAAAACATTTCTACTCTATCGTATGCAAAATAATTTTATTAATAATTTCACCCATGAATTAAAAACGCCAGTAACTTCGATGAAACTCTATATTGAAACATTTCTCAGCTATGAATTGCCAAGAAATGATCAAATGCAATACTTACATTATATGTTAAATGATATTGAGCGTCTTTCTGAAAATATTAACCGAATTTTACAACTTGCAAAAATTGAAAGTAAAGCTTATCAAGCAACGTTTACAAATGCTGATATTGTAAAGGTTTTTCATAATTATATTCAGAATCGTCAAGTAATATTGAAAAATTGTCTCATTCAACTATATGAAGAAACTTCACAGACATATAATGCCAAGATTGATATTTATTTATTTGAAATGCTGATCAATAATCTGATTACAAATGCGCTTAAATATACTAAGCATACTGTTCCTCAAATTAACATTTTTCTGTATAAGAAAAAAAAAAGAATTGAGATCGTTTTTCAAGATAATGGTGTCGGAATTCAAAAAAAAGAATTGCGAAAAATTTTTAAAAAATTTTATCAAGTTGGAAAAGCGGATAATATGACAGCTCGAGGTAGTGGCATCGGTTTATATCTTGTCCAAATTATCGCACGATTACACAAAGGTAAAGTATTTGCCAAGAGTGAAGGACTAGGTAAAGGCACTTGCTTTACTCTTATTCTACCATCACAGTAAATGACGCGGACAATCTAATGGAAACACATTACAATTGCACATCAACAGACTGGCGTGAGTTACTCAACCAGAGTGTTATTGATGCAGAATCATTAACACAGCTATTTCCAATAATAGACTCAAGTTCCATTCGTTTTGTACTTGAACGATATCCTATGCGAATCAATCCGTATGTGTTATCTTTAATTCATAATCCATGTGATCCGATATGGCGTCAGGCAATTCCTGATATTCGTGAATGTAAGGATTCTAATCACACACCGGATCCACTTTCAGAAGAGTTTCAATCTCCAGTTCAAGGGTTAATTCATAGATATCCACATCGTGTGTTATTTCAAATATCCGATCAATGCGCCATGTATTGCCGGCATTGTATGCGAAAACGAATTACAGGGAAATCACTTAGCTATGTTACTGACCTTACCATTTCTCAAGGCATCGACTATATTCAAAAAACAACTTCTGTAAATGAAGTGGTCTTATCCGGAGGTGATCCACTCATCTTGGATGACCACCGCATTGAAGCGATTCTTTCGGAAATTTCACGCATCACTCATATTGAAATCATCCGTATTCACACGAGAATTCCATGCGTATTACCTCAGCGTATCACTCTTGATCTCATTTCCATATTACAGCGATTTCAACCTATCTATATCAATATTCAGTTTAATCATCCTGATGAAATAACACCTGAAGCGAGTTTTGCATGTAAGTTACTCGCAGATTCTGGTATCGCTTTAGGCTCACAAACCGTTTTATTAAAAGGAATAAATGATTCACCGGATATTATGAAACAGTTAATGATGAAATTGCTCAAAAACAGAATTAAACCGTATTATCTACATCATACCGACCCAGTTCAGGGAACTCATCATTTTCGTACAACTATTGAAAAAGGATTAGAAATTATGAAATATCTTCGTGGAAATATATCAGGCATGGCTATTCCGAATTATATGATTGATTTACCCGGAGGTAAAGGTAAAGTTCCACTGCTTCCAAATTACATTGTGAATAAAAATAAACATATGTGGATTATTGAAAATTATTCAGGTGAGTTGAGTGAATACGATATTATGTAGGAATCCTTGACATGTAATAAATTGGCTATGCCTAACCTTGTTCAGATTGTATTTCAGATGCCTCACCTTGCTCCATTTGTTCTTGATCAAGCATTCTCTTTCGTAGTAAAGGGTTCAGTACTTCAGTAACACGAATTCCAAATTTTTCATTTACGACCACAACTTCTCCTTTAGCAACTAATTTTGAATTCGCATATATTTCAGCGGGTTCCCCTTGAAGTTTATCTAACGTTACCACAGAATCTTTATCTAACTTTAGAATATCTTCTACTTTCATTTGCGCTTTACCCAAGACAATGCTCAATGATAAAGTAATATCGAGTAACAAGTATATATTTTTATCAAACTCATCTTGAGCAAAGGAATTATTATTCACAGCCATATGATTTATTATTCATTCATGAAATCAAATTACGATCAATTAGAAAATCAGTCATTTGTTGAACACATTCAGACACTGTTAAATGATGGGTATATAAATGAATTTCTGGTTCTTCAGGTGGTTCATAGGGTGCGCTAATACCTGTAAACCCTTTAATTAATCCTGAACGTGCTTTTTTATACATACCTTTTGGATCTCGAGTTTCACATACTTCTAGAGGACAATCTACAAATACCTCAATAAAATCATTTTGGTCAGACAAGCTTCTAGCTAATTGACGATCTTTTACATACGGTGAGATAAAAGCGGTAATATTAATGATACCTGCATCACGGAATAATTTGGCAACCTCTCCAATTCGTCGAATATTTTCTTCGCGATCTTCGGGTGAGAATCCGAGATTATTATTAAGTCCATGACGGATGTTATCACCATCTAACACGTATGTATGACATCCTTTTTCATATAAAGCACTTTCAAGTGCACAGGCTAATGTGGATTTACCTGATGCAGATAATCCGGTTAACCAAACTGTAAAGCCCCGATGACGTTTATGCTTTTCTCGATCTATTCGTGATATAGTACCTAAATGCCAGCGAATATCTATCTGTTCCTTTTTATCCATTAAACCTCCTTCGATTCTTATTCCCCGATAATTTTAACTAAAACTCTTTTTTTTCTTTTACCATCAAATTCGCCATAAAAAATTTGTTCCCATGTTCCTAAATCCAATTTACCATTGGTAACAGCTACCACAGTTTCTCTTCCCATTAGTTGACGTTTCATATGAGCATCTGCATTATCTTCACCAACATTATGGCGATATTGCGACACGGGTTCATGTGGCGCTAAACGCTCTAACCACAATTCATAATCATGATGTAAGCCAGATTCATCATCGTTAATGAACACTGATGCGGTGATATGCATAGCGTTCACTAGAACCAAACCTTCTGAAATGCCAGATTCGAACAGGCATTCCTCCACCTGTGAAGTAATATTGACAAATCCACGTCGTTTAGGAATATGAAACCATAATTCTTTTCGATAGGATTTCATGGGTCACTATCCTCTTTTTAAATAAATTATAATCAAATCAATATAGAAATAGGGCTTGATCATCGTTTCGGCCAGACATTATTCGTGCCGTGTCAGAATTGTAGGGGCGAACCTTGTGTTCGCCCTCCAAAAGTATAGAAATACATTAAATTTTTAATTGTTTGATAATATCTAAGAGTTGATTGGATAGAGAAGACAATTCTGATGTATTATGGGTGACTTCTGAACAACTTTGAGCCATACTACTAGATGCTGTACTTACTTTACCAATGTTATTTGCAATTTCATTTGCAGCTCCAGAACTATTGGCAACATTCGTATTGATATTTTGAATACCTTGGGATGCATAAGATACATTGTTTGCAATTTCTTTTGTTGTTATCGATTGTTCTTCAATTGCAGTAGCAATAATATTAACGATTTCATTTACTTTATCAATTACTTTTGAAATTTGAGATATTTCGGTTACCGTTCCAGACGTAGAACTTTGAATCCCATCAATTTGTTTTTTAATATCTAAAGTTGATTCAGCAGTTTGCTTTGCAAGTTCTTTGATTTCATTTGCAACAACAGCAAATCCCTTACCTGCTTCACCTGCCCTTGCTGCTTCAATTGTCGCATTTAATGCAAGCAAGTTAGTTTGTTCAGATATTTCTGTAATGGTTTCGGTAACTTTACCAATTTCTTGCGCAGCTTGTCCTAGTTCCTCAACTTTCTTTAAGGCACTTGCTACTTGAGTTACAGCTTCTTCAGTAATAATTCTTGCCTGTTCAGTATTCTGAGCTATTTCTTTTACTGTTGCGGTCATTTCCTCAATAGCACTAGCAACAAGACTTACATTGTTTGAAGTTTCTCCCATTGTTGTAGATACTTGATCTAAATTCCCACTCATATCTCCAGCCGTGGCTGCGACATTTTCTGAATTCACAGATATATCCTCAGCAAGTGAAGTCAATTCGGTTGATGCTTGGGATAGCTGCTTTGCTGAATCATTTAAAATATTCACATGATCATTAATATTACCAAATATGCCTTTCAGTTTAGTCATATAGGTATTTAAAAATTGACCCAGTTTTCCAATCTGGTCTTCAGATTTAATTTCAAATGACCTTGTTACCCCCTTATCATTTGATAAATCAACCAAACCATCTGTCATTATCTTGATTGATTGTAATACAATTCGATTAACGCCAATCCAAATGGATATACAAACAAATAATGAAATGACTAATGCTTGTAAAAAAATTTTCGAAAGAAGAGAACTCAGGGTAGCATTTAGATACACATCTGATACATAAACATCTATATTCCCATACTTTGTACTATTTTGCTCAAGAGGTAATGAATATTTATAATAGGCGATTTTTAAAAGTGCGTTTTGTTTTTTAACCATGGTTTCATTGATATTTTCAGATTTACCAGACTCAAATTCAATAATATCACCTTCATCATTGCGAAGTTTTCCACAGAGAAATTTTGCTTTACCCATTTGTTGTGCAGTAACTATGTCCTGAATGATAATCGCGTAAATATCTCGATTTTCTCGCATTTGTTGTTCAATTAGGGATAAATATTGAGTGGGCTGTTGATTCATTATAGACTCAATAACCCGTTTTTCCAATTTTTGAGCCAAGTTTTCTGCAGACTGTTTAATTTGAGTTTGTTTTTGACTAAAGTCTGAATAATATTCAATAACACCTAAAACTAAAATAGCAAACATAATGCTAATAAAAGCAATCACCGTGATTTTTATCGCAATATTACGCCTCATTGATTTTCTCCTTCATCCAGACTTTATTTTTTGTATTGGTTTATCCCGAATTCTTTTTAGCCATAAATGGGGGATAGATAAATTGTTTATTAAACATTACGCCTTTGAAGTTCAATAGTTTTTTTAAAAAAATACATTGAGGATGTTTTTTTTAAGTACTCGATATTGAATCGTGAGGATATAAAGTAAGAAAAGATAGAATGTTATTTTTGTTGTTGGTTTCCAGTATTAATTAACGAAGAAGAATACTCGAAAATTATTTTTGGATAGATAATTGTTTAACCGAATCCTTTAAATCAGATTCATTAACATAACCAATTGCACCTTTCGTATTTGAAACAAAATCAAGTAGTTCTGTAGATGTCTTAAATATTTTGGGATGTTTTCCTGTCCCTGTAAATACCATTTTTTTCCAATAATATTTATATTGGGATGGTGTTTTTTGAAGATATAATTCTATAAATTCATTATGCAGGTCGCCTTCATTCAGAGTAGAAACGACTATGATATCGCCATTTGGCCAAGTAACCATTTTTCCCAAAAAAATATCTGCAATTTGAGTAACATTAAGTGATTGTTCAGAGATATCTTTGTGACAAATCATAATGACTTCAGCTTCAGCAATTTGATGAGTGACAAGCCAAGTCAAACAACACATCAAACTTAACAAAAACCATACAGTTCGTTGTGAAAGCTTTTTTCGTATATCAGTCATAGTATTTCCCTGTTCAGAAAATTTTTAAAAAACTAATCTTTTTTAATTTTGAAGGCTTTATCAAAGCATATTTATATTAGAAATACATAGATACTTTACAAGCATAAAACATAAAATTATTTTTTCGATCATTTGCTGGATTTCGATCATACCATACATACATTAACCCATTGACATGATGCGCTTCAATTTTAAATGTTAGATTATCCATAAGGTCGAAACACAAAGCCCCATAACTTTCTCTAAAAAAATCATAGGTATTTGAATGATTTCGATTGTGAAAGTCTCGATACCATGTGGAATAGCCAACAGATGTTGAGAGCCAGTTATTCCATCTATACGAAAGCTGGACATACCAACCCCCAAATTTCTGGACATATTTGTCAAATTGAGGAATAAATCTTAACTCATCAACACTGGTCTCAGTAGTAAAACGACTGAGTTCGGAGGAGAGAATAAAATTTTTATAAGTATATTCAAGTGAATAAAACAATAGTTTTCCGGAATCATAATAAAAATGCAAGGGACTACCTTGAGGGATGCCTAAAAGCGTTAACAAGTCTGACTCAAGAGTCATGTTGCTTTTACCATCTACCCATTTCATGTAACTATAGCCTAAATGTAATCCCCGAACAGGGGACTCCCAAAACAATTTTCCACCATATAAATATTCACAATAGGAATTGCCTTTTCCTTTTAAAAAATTGTCATGTGTTATCTCATATTCAAGAGAATTTCCTTGATCTTGTTCTGTATCTGCCAAAATTACCTGATAATCCCATCGACCTAACCTATTCAGCATGAAACTGCCATACATAACCGCGCCATCTCCATTTGAATAAAAATCTCTTAATTCCCTTAAATATAACGGAGGTAACCAAATGGTAGATCTAGCTATATCAATATCAACGATTTCATGATAAAATCCAATAGGTAATTTCACCCGTCCTAAACGTAATCCAAGCCATGTATCGACATTATAATCAAAATAACCCCAATCGAGTTTAATTTGATTGTTAAAGCCATAATCGCCGAAACGCCTTGATAACAATTGCGCTCCAAATCGCAAATTGGGTAATATATTCATTGTAAAAATAAAAAAAAATTCATTAAATTCAAATGTCCCACCTTCAGTATCCACAACGAGAATATTATTGTCTTTTGAATAGATATAGCCCTGACTGGCACTTCCATGAATGTCTATGGCATATTTACCACTTCCCAATTCGTAGCACCATACGGAAGAAGGTACCTGCAGAACGATAAAATTTACAATAAGCAAAAAAATTGCGAATAAAATACGCATTATTTTTGACCCTTTCACTCAAATGGTATATGATGTATTTATGAGTATATTCTGGTAGAATTTTAATATAGTTATTAAAGTAAATAAGGTTAACACTTGTGAAAATGTTAACCTTATTAAAAAATTTATGATGCCTAAGGACAGAATCGAACTGCCGACACGGGGATTTTCAGTCCCCTGCTCTACCGACTGAGCTACCTAGGCAGCCAAATCGATAACTTGTGTATTAAAACTAATTTTACTTGTCAAGTATTATTTTGATTATTGTTAATTTGTTAAAAAAGGAATCGGGAAAATCATTCATTGATAGTTCTTGATTCTTGATTCGTTAATTGACATCTCTAATGCTGTATGCTATTCACCTAAACATTTATAAAAAGTTTTTCTTCAAAAAAAATATTCTATGCATCGATATCATTTTGTAATTATTTTTTCAATATGTTGCATTGGGTTAGGAATATATCTTCGTTATACGGCTGTAACAAATACGATTGTGAAAAACCCTTTTATGGCCGATGCTGGAGAATATGTGAGCTATGCCTACAATCTAAGATACCATTCAATATTTTCAATACAACTACCCAAATTTGATAATAATCAACATTATCAGCCAATACCTGATGCGATTCGAAGTCCGGGCTATCCTTTCTTTCTTTCAATTTTTGTCGATCAATTCCCCAATTCAACTGTCTTAGATCGAATTTTAACAGCGCAACTCATTATTTCGATACTAACTATAATTATTGCATTACTTTTTTATATTTACATGCTACCTAAACCGTTTGCGATCTTATCTGCATTATTGGTATCTGTTTCTCCCCATTTGATTTCAATGACAACATATGTTTTAACTGAAACCCTGTTTACATTTTTAATGCTGATATATACATGTACGCTGGTTGTATTTGTAGAAAAACCTAAAACTTTAACGATGTTTCTATCTGGAATTACACTTGGAATTGCAAACAGCATCCGATCCAGTCCAAAATATTTGCCAGTTATCTTGATATTTTTTTTTATAACGCATTATGGTAAAAAAAAAGGGATTTATTATTTTACTATAATGCTGTTGGGATTTTGGCTTGTTTGTATTCCATGGATTATCCGCAATATCGTTTCTGTTAAAGCA
>PDZT01000433.1 GCA_002753105.1 Deltaproteobacteria bacterium YD0425bin50
AGTGATTTTTTTTTTTTTTTTGACAAAAATGAAATTGTATATCCACGCGAATTTATTGAAAAACTTGCAGCGCGTAATTTACTTGGTATTCGATTCCCCAAAAAATATGGCGGCAGGGAAATGAGTTGGGTCGCTGAAATGGCAGCGACTGAAGAAATTGGCTGTCTTGGGATGGCGCTTGGGTGTGCGTTTGTGATGCCGTCTATTGTTGGCGAGGCTTTAAATATGTTTGGTACTGAAGATCAAAAAGAGAACTATTTAAAACCCTATCTTCAAGGTAAACTCATTGCTGCAGAAGCATTAACAGAACCCAGAGGCGGATCTGATTTTTTTGGTGCAGTTACCAAAGCTGTTCTTGATGGGGATCATTTTATTCTGAACGGTCAGAAACGATTTGTTGTTGGGGCTGAAGGCGCTGACTTTTTTCTAGTATATTGCCGTACCAATTTTGAACCGAATTCACATAAATACGGACGGTTAAGTCTTTTAATCGTGGATAAAGGGCCGGGTGTAAAAACAGAATATTTATATGGGTTAATGGGATGCAGAGGCGGTGGCACTGGAAGATTGGTTTTTAGAGATGTTCATGTACCCAAAGAAAATTTGCTGGGTGAACTTCATGGAGGAGCGTTATGTTTTAATCAAATGATGATTCCTGAACGCTTGACATCTGCAGGAGGATGTTTAGGGGTATGGGGGGCATTAGACCTTGCAGTGAGGTATTCCAACCGTCGTAGAGCCTTTGGTCAGGAGATCAAAAAATTTCAGGCGATTAATTTTATGGTAGCAGATTCTATTACTCAATTAGATGCTGCTCGTGGATTAACCTATATCGCCGCTCGTGCTGTGGATGCAAATTATCTCAATGTTCGTCGGTTGGTCAGTGAAGCCAAGCGCTTTACTACACAAGCCGCATGGAATATTGTCAATAATGCAATGCAAATTATGGGTGGAATTGGATATACTGATGTTTACTCTGTGGAACGATCATTAAGAGATATCCGGTTAGCCATGATATGGACAGGAACCACTGAAATTATGAATCTACTGATTCAGCATGAGTACTATAATCAGGTTTTAGACCCGAATTATTCCCGACGAAAAATGGAAAAAGATGCGATGAATCCTGATGAAAGTGAACGCTGTTTTACGGATGAAGATATGTGGAGAGTTCATGGTAATTAGGAATTAGGAATTATAACATAACACTATTTACATGGATAGATTTGCTTATGAATTATGATTTAAAAAATTGGGTATGGTATCCGATCATTATTATTATTTTTCTTTTTATATCTACATCTTGCTTTGGAAATACGACTCTTGCAGATATTACCCAATTGAATCTTATGGAATTAATGGATTTAAAGATCACATCAGTTGCTAAAAAACTACAGCGGGTTTCAGAAGCAGCAGCCGCAATATCTGTTATTACTCAAGAGGATATTCGGCGTCACGGTGCAACCAATATTCCAGATATACTTCGCATGGTACCGGGAATTCAGGTAGCACAGATTGATGCCAATAAATGGGCAGTATCATCGAGGGGGTTTAATGGGCAATTTTCGAACAAACTGTTAGTTGTAGTGGATGGACGCAGCGTATATACTCCTATTTTTTCTGGAGTATTCTGGAATGCACAGAATCTGATGTTAGAAGATATTGACCGTATTGAGGTGATTCGGGGGCCGGGTTCTTCATTATGGGGGGCGAATGCTGTCAATGGAGTAATCAATATTATTACGAAAAAAGCTGAGGAAACTCAGGGGACACTGATCAGTGGTGGGTTGGGTACTGAAGAAAAAGGATTTGCAAGTATTCGGTATGGTAATAGTTTGTATAAGAATCAGTTTTATCGCATGTATGCCCGGTATTTGAATCATGATGAAGGAATTTCTTTATCTGCCCAGCCTGCATCTGATAACTGGGATGCGTTTCAAACAGGTATGCGGATGGATTTGAATTCATCCGCAATCGATAAACTTACGCTTCAGGGAGATATCTATACAGGTCAATCCGGACAAATATTCACTACGCCTTCTTTAGAGCCGCCTTATGAAAAGAGTTCACCGTTTACAAATGATATGAGAGGCGGCAATCTTTTAGGACGATGGGTACGAGAATTGTCAAGTGATTCTGATATTAATTTACAGTTCTATTATGATAGAACGCATCAGGAAGAGAATCTTGCGATAGAAACCTGTGATACCTTAGATATGGATTTTCAACATCGATTTACGTATGCTCAATGGCACGAAATTATCTGGGGAATGGGATACCGATTTATTCATGACCGTATCAATAAAGGGGTAACATTTTCTCTTGATCCAGAAAGTGCAGACAATAGTATTTTCAATAGTTTTTTACAGGATGAAATGGCTCTGTTCGAAAATAAATTTTTCGTAACAATAGGGTCAAAGTTTGAATATTTTGACTATACAGGACTGGAGGTACAACCTACACTCCGATTCCGATGGTCTCCTGATACACACCATACTGTTTGGGGAGCTGTATCCCGTGCTGTTCGTACGCCTTCGCGCGTAGAACGAGATACGCGTATATTTGTTCAGAATATTCCATTATATTCATACTCTAATCCTCAATTAGCAAAATTGATACTAACTGGATCAGATGATTGTGTTTCAGAAAAACTGATCTCTATGGAACTGGGTGACCGGGTTCAACTATCCGAAACAATCTCCTTTGATGTGGCTTTTTTTTATAACATTTACAAAGAGTTAAGTACAACAGGGCCAAGTCAGGTCATCTTTGATGGCTCTAATTTGATATTTCCAGTTGTCTTTGGCAATGATATGGAAGGAAAATCGTATGGTATAGAAATCTCCAACCATTATCGTCCATTCCCTCCTCTGGCGATTCAATGGGCTTATACTTTTTTAAAAATTGATTTAGAACTCATAAGGGATAATCCAAATAAAATGAATCGTGTTTTAGAAGGCACAAGTCCTAAGCATCAGCTCTCATTACGTTTCTTTTTCGATATGATGAAGAATCTTGAATTAGATGGTTGTTTAAGATATGTAGATAGCCTTTATAAGATTAACGTTCATTCTTATACCACATTTGATTTGCGTATAGGGTGGAAACCGAATAAACAGGTAAATGTTACTTTAGCAGGTTTAAACTTGGCAACGCATCATCATCTTGAATTCAGGCCTGAATATGGTGGTGGAATTGTTCCTTCTGAAGTTGAACGGAGTGTATATACAAAACTTACTTATGTATTTTAAATCTATTAAAAAATCACTAATTATCAGGAGAATTCTGATCTTCTTGTGTGTATGGATATACATACCACCCCTATTTTTATGTTATAGTGATACTGTTGATTGGAAGAAAGCAGAATATTTAATCAAACTTGGGTTTATTTATAATTTTTGCCTGTTTACCAATTGGCCATTAGAAACGTTTTCAGAATCGAATCAGTTGGTATTGTGTATTCTTGGTGAAAACCCATTTGGCTCTACGATTTTCACTTTAGAAGGGAAAATGGTCTTTGATCGTAGCT
>PDZT01000004.1:0-52236 GCA_002753105.1 Deltaproteobacteria bacterium YD0425bin50
AATTGATGATGATTGGAGTAATAAGTTCGCATGAGTAAAAAATTAAAGCCAGATCAGCATCGTTTTTTGTTAAACATGGGGCCGCAGCATCCAAGTACTCATGGTGTATTAAGAATCATCTTGGAAATGGATGGTGAATATATCATGGATATGGACCCTGTTTTAGGGTATGGCCATCGAATGCAAGAAAAAATTGCAGAATCCAGTGGATGGAAGTCGTTTTTGCCATACTGCGCCAGAATGGATTATGTTGGAGCGCTTCCCTATAATCATGCTTATGTGGCCTTGATTGAGCGAATGACAGGGATTGAAGTGCCTAAACGAGCTGAGTATATTCGGGTATTAACATCAGAATTGAATCGTGTTTCAAGTCATTTGTTATGGTTAGGCGCATTTTTATTAGATTTAGGTGCATTTACCCCAATTTTATATTGCTTTGATGATCGTGAACATATTTTAGATATTCTTGAAGATATCACGGGTTCGCGATTGACGTATTGCTATTATAGGGTAGGGGGGGTTAATCAGGATATTGATAATAAGTTTGTTGAGAGAACTCGTGCATTTATTGATCGGATGAGAGGTCGTTATCAGATATACAAAGATTTGGTAACGGATAATGTAATATTTATCAATCGGGTTAAGGGTATTGGTATTATAACACCAGATATGGCAAGGCGTTATGGTGCGACAGGTGCTGTTCTGAGGTCTTGTGGAATAAAATACGATATTCGTAAGAATGAGCCCTATTCAGTGTATCCTGAATTTGATTTTGATATTCCTATTCGAGAAAATGGAGATTCATTTGATCGATATTTAATTAAAGTTGCGGAAATTGAACAAAGTTTAAGAATTATTGAACAGGCACTGGATAGATTGCCTGAAGGTCCATCGATGGGTAAAGTTCCCAAGAGAATAAAGCTTCCCGCTGGAGATTGTAGTTTTGCAGTTGAAACTGCACGTGGGGAATTGACTTTTTATCTTGTTGCTGATGGATCGGATGTTCCTTATCGATTAAAAATTCGGGTACCTTCTTTTTCTAATTTAAGTGTAATTCCAGAGATGTGCCAAGGAATGCTTCTTGCTGATTTGGTTGCAGCAATGGGTAGTCTTGATCTTGTAATCCCCGAAATAGACAGGTAGTGTATGGAAATGTTTAATTTTTTACCACCAGAACTTATAAGAATGATTATATTTGTTGCCCTACTCATCGGGTTGGTATTTCTCAATGCTTTAGTTATGGTGTATCTTGAACGAAAGATAGCAGGCCATATACAACGGCGTTTGGGACCAATGGAAGTTGGACCTCACGGAATTTTTCAAACATTGATAGATGGTATAAAGTTAATTGGTAAGCAGTTGATCATTCCAAGGGATGTAAATCGACCGTTGTTTCGGTTGGCTCCGCTTCTTGCGTTTACCCCTGTCGTATTACCATTTGTAGTCATCCCATTTAGTCAAAAAATTCAAGCAAGAGATTTGAATTTAGGACTTGTATTTATTATTGCAATGTCAGCGATCAATGTATTGGCGATTTTTGTTGCAGGTTGGAGTTCGAATAATAAATATTCTCTTTTTGGAGCTATGCGGAGTGTTGCTCAAAATATTGCTTTTGAGATACCCATTTTATTATCCGTTTTGTCTGTTGTGTTAATGACTAATACGTTTAGTATGCAAGGAATTGTAACAGCTCAGAGTAATATCTGGTTTATCATTGTTCAACCCGTAGCATTTCTCATATATTTTATAGCCTGTATTGCAGAAACAAACCGAGCGCCATTTGATTTACCTGAAGCTGAAAGTGAACTCACTGCTGGATTTCATACAGAATACAGTGGCATGGGTTTTGGTTTGTTTTTCTTGGGTGAATATGGAAATATGTTTGTGGTATGTTCTATAGCTACCGTATTATTTTTAGGAGGTTGGCATGGATTTACCTTGCCTTTTAATGATTATGGGGCAATTATCTGGTTTATGTTTAAAGTTTATTTTCTCTTGTTTCTAATGATTCAGATTCGTTGGACTTATCCACGAGTACGTTTTGATCAACTAATGAATTTGGCATGGAAATATTTAATTCCTATATCTCTTGTGAATGTTTTAATTACAGCGGTGATTGTAAAATTATGAAACAGTATGTAAACAATATATATTTTGGATTAAAGAGTCTTGTTGTTGGATTGGTTGTCACTTTTAAAGCCATGATTCAACCCGTAGTGACAGTACAGTATCCTCGAGAAGAAATTGATATTACACCAAATTATCGAGGACATATAGAACTTGTTCCAAATCCAGAAACAGGGGAAAGTTCGTGTATTATTTGTGGAATGTGTGCTAAGGAGTGTCCATCAGAATGTATAACTGTAAAATCTGAAAAATCTGGCGATGGGAAAACAAAAGTCTTATCTTTATTTGTTCAGGATTTTACCAAATGCAGCTTATGCGGGCTGTGTGTAGAAAATTGCCCAAAAGGAGCGATTCAGTTTTCTGATGAGTATGATCTTGCTGGTTTTACTAAAGAAATGTTCCATTTTGACTTGATCAAACGGTTGAAGGAGAGACAATGATTATCTATCGATATATTGCCGAAGGGTTGTTTATCGGTTTTATTATGCTTGTGATGAGCGGTAGTATTCTTGCTGTTCGGTCTCGAATATTGATGCATGCAGTTTTAGGTTTAGCGGTATCTTTCTTAGGTGTTGCAGGACTTTATTTTTTCTTAGGCAGTATGTTTTTAACTCTGATGCAGATTTTGATTTATGTTGGCGCAATATGTGTTGTTCTGGTCTTTGGAATTATGGTTGGAAAAACACCTAAAGAAATTGATGAAAAACAGTTAAGAGGAAAACATTCCATATTAGCTGTGAGTTTATCTACTGTTATTTTCTTTATGCTTAGTGCTTCAGTTTTTTTTGCAAAATGGAACCCGGTAACTGAAAAAATTGGTGATTTTTCTATGGCATATTTAGGTAAAAATATGTTGTATCATTACTGCCTCGCATTTGAATTAATATCCGTCATTTTACTTGCTGCGATTATTGGGGCAATTATTTTAGCTCGAGGAGGAAGGGAGGCAGATTTAGGATGACATTATTAAGCACACACTTATATTCATATTTATTTATTGCAATTTTTTTATTTGCTACAGGTTTATATGGCATGATTCAACATCGATCAATTATCGGGATGCTCATATCAACAGAATTAATATTAAGCGGTGCGGGGTTAAATTTTATGGCGTTTAATCGTTTTATAACGCCAGATCCAGCAATTGGGCAAATATTTACTCTATTTATTATGGGTATTGCAGCAGCAGAAGCGGCCATTGTAATTAGTTTTTCTCTTGCTGTATATCGTAGATATCAAACCATTGATCCAGAATCTGTGGACAAATTACGTTATTAAATTTGAATTGGCTTTAAACTGAAATTCTATTTTTTTGATACTTAATAAAAGTAAATTGTAAGGCAATGCATTCACATGGAAACAGTCATTAGTAGTAAAATAGCGATATCAGCGGTAATCCCCATGGTAACGACATTGTTTATCATGGCATCACGTAAGAAACCAAATATTAGGGAGTTTTGGTCAATATTTGGTGCAGTCTTAACCTTCTCATCTGTTATGAGTTTATTACCTTATGTATTAGCTGGTATTTCATATGAATATACTTTCTGTACATTGTATCCGGGCATACACCTAAAGTTCCATTTAGATGGATTAGGGTTTATGTTTGCAGGAACAGCTTCATTTTTATGGATTGTAGCTGGATTTTATTGTATTGGTTACATGAGAGGACTACGTGAGCATGCTCAAACTAGATTTTATGTTTGTTACGCTGCTGCTGTAGGTGGTGGTGTGGGTGCAGCTTTTGCGGGAAATTTATTTACTCTTTATTTATTTTACGAGATTGTATCCATTGTAACTTATCCACTTGTTGCTCATCATCAGGATGAAGAGGGGTATGACGGAGCAAGAAAATATATTATTTATTTGATGTTTGCTTCAAAAGCCTTTTTATTACCAGCAATGATATTAACCTATGTTTTGACTGGTACTCTTGATTTTTCAACAACTGGTATTATGAATGGAATTTTCCCAAAAGATGCAAATGGGTTATTGGTATCTATCACATATTTCCTCTGTTTATTTGGATTTGCTAAAGCCGCACTTATGCCAATGCATGGTTGGTTACCTGCAGCAATGGTAGCGCCAACTCCAGTTAGTGCATTATTACACGCTGTAGTAGTTGTCAAAGTTGGAGTATTTTCGGTATGTAGAGTCATGTTATACTTGTTTGGAGTTAATATATTACAAACGTTGCATTTAGGAATGATTACTGCTTATCTTGCTTCATTTACTATTATTACCGCATCAATTATTGCGCTATCCAAAACCAATTTAAAAGCGAGATTAGCCTATTCAACAGTAAGCCAGCTTTCATACATCATTTTAGGTGTGGCCATGCTAACGCCGAATGGTATTACAGGTGGTATTATACATATAGCTAACCATGCGTTTTCTAAAATTGCACTCTTTTTTTGCGCAGGTGCTATTTTTGTAGCAACTAAGAAAAAAGATATTTCGGAACTCGGGGGATTAGGTTATCAAATGCCATTGACAATGATTGCATTTGGTTTGGCCTCCTTAAGTATGATTGGTGTGCCTCCAGTAAGTGGATTTGTTACTAAATGGTATTTAGCGTTAGGTGCAATGGATTTGGCCAATGTTGTATTATTATCTGTTCTTTTGATAAGCAGTCTTTTAAATGCGGGTTATTTTGTACCTATATTCTTAACGTCATTTTTTGATAAGCCCAAAAATTCAACACAAGGGGTATCAAATTTAGAAACTACGCCTCTAATGTTATTTATGGTTATTCCATTATTTGTATGTGCTCTTTTTTCAGTATATTTCGGATTTAATCCATCCTTTTTTATCAACATTATTAAAGTGATCATGGGGTAATTACATGGCTAAATTTTTAGAATATTTGCATGATCATGCTAACATTGTGAAATACGTTTTTTTTATTTTTTTGATTGGAACGGTGGTTTTTGATTTTTTTGCAGAGAGACATGAAGCTCATTTTTGGGGAGATCATATTTTTGGATTTTGGACAATTTTTGGAATATTCGGTTGTTTAGGAATGATCGTGATATGCAAGGGCATTGCCCATGCATGGTTAATGAAGGATGAGAATTTTTATGATAAATAATGGTATTATGTTACATCCTGCATCGTGGTTTATTTTAGGGGCAATTCTGCTTCCATTATTTGCAAAGGTTCGTTTGCAAAAAATATTATTACTTGGAATCCCGATAATAGCAATGTTTCAAATTAATCATTTACCTAACTTGTTTGGTGTATGTGATTATTTAGGCTTCCATTTAATATTTGGTAAAGTAGATTCTTTGACTTATGTTTTTTTGCATGTTTTTACTTTAATGGCCTTGATAGGATGTATTTATGGTTTACATGTTAAAGAAACAGGTCAACATATAGCTTCTTTTTTATATGTTGCTGGATCACTTGGAGTAACCCTTGCTGGTGATTATTTAACCCTTTTTATATTTTGGGAATTAATGGCGCTGGCTTCAACGTTTCTTGTATGGTACAGAAAGCGTACAAAATCTATTGAAGCAGGTTTCCGGTATTTATTGGTTCACATTACAGGCGGACTAATATTACTTGCGGGTATATTCTTAAAATATATGGATATACATGATTTAAGTTTTACTCGAATTGCAGTTGAAGGAGCAACAATTGCAGATTATTTAATCATGGTTGGGTTTATGTTAAATGCAGCGGTGCCTCCAATACACGCATGGTTGCCTGATGCATATCCTGAAGCTACGGTAACAGGGGCTGTGTTTATGTGTGCATTCACCACAAAAACGGCAGTGTATGTTCTAGCACGAGCATTTCCCGGATTTGAAGCATTAGCTATCTTAGGTGCCATCATGACTTTATATGGAGTTGCTTATGCTGTAATTGAGAATGATGCGCGAAGAATTTTGGCATATCATATTGTAAGTCAGGTTGGATACATGGTGTGTGGTGTAGGAATTGGAACAACAATGAGCATCAATGGCGCATGTGCCCATGCGTATGCCCATATTATTTATAAAGCTTTACTCTTTATGGGAGCTGGTGCTGTTTTAGAGATGACCGGAAAATCGAAATTAAATGAACTTGGTGGATTGTATAAATATTTACCTTATTCAATGATATTTACCATTATTGGTGGCATATCAATTTCAGGTTTTCCCTTTACAAGTGGATTTATTAGTAAATCGATGATTGTTGCTGCTGCTGGAGAACATCATCGGCCTATCTTAATGTTAATGTTGTTATTGGCATCAGTAGGAACATTTTTATCTGTTGGCATTAAGCTACCTTATTTTATCTGGTTTGGAAAAGATGCAACCATTCAACCGAAAGAAGCTCCTTATAATATGCAGATTGCAATGTTTATTGCAGCTTTTATGTGTTTCTTCTTAGGTGTTTATCCTGAGTATCTATATAAAATGCTCCCTTATCCTGTAACTTATCATCCTTACACTTCATATCACTTCTCTGAGACTATTCAATTGTTAGGTTTTACAGGGTTTGGATTTTTCTTAATGGTTAAAAAATTAACTCCTGAACCCAAATTGAACTTAGATTTAGATTGGTTTTATCGAAAAGGCGCTCTGGTGTTTATGTGGTTTGCCCGAAAACCAGTTTCTATTGTTAATGATTGGGTGAATGAAGTTTATAAAACTGTAGGATTGCGTCTAACAATGGTGTTAGCGATGGGCTTAAGTTGGTTTGATAAAGAAGGGATCGATTTTGTTATTGATGGTTCTGCAAAAAGTGTGGTTAATACAGGTAATCAAATTCGAACACTACAATCAGGTAAGATACAGCAATATATAGGAGCAGCTTTAATTCTAATGTTTTTGGTAATCCTAACTGTGGTATATTTTTAATGTTCAACAAATTCCTTTTAATATGCGAATGGTAGTGAGCTTATGGAACAATACATTCAATATGTGATACCGAACACGCTAACCTATCCAATATTAACTATTACGATTATGTTCCCCATAATAGGCGCGTGTATTGGTTTGTTTATTTCAAATGAAAAAATTCTGAAATATTGGGGTTTATTTATAACTTTTATTACTGCGACGATATCGTTACCCTTATATACACATTTTAATCTGGATACAGCAAAATACCAATTTTTTGAAATGTATTCTTGGTTTCCATACTTAAATCTGGACTATGTTGTTGGGGTGGATGGTATAAGTGTTTTGCTTGTTTTATTAACAACACTTGTCATGCCATTATGTATTTTGTGTTCATGGAGTTACATTAAAGAGCGTTTTAAAGAGTTTCTTTTTGTATTATTGATCATGGAAAGTGCTATGGTAGGCGTTTTTGTGAGTTTAAATACCATACTGTTTTTTATATTTTGGGAAGCAATGCTTGTTCCTATGTATTTATTAATAGCAGTTTGGGGTGGACCAAGAAAAGACTATGCGTCAATTAAATTTTTTATGTACACGTTGTTGGGTAGTATATTCTTGTTTGTTTCTATCATTTCACTATATATTCAAACGAAAACTTTTTTTATACCCGCTTTAATGGATCATACTTATTCATTTTCTTTTCAAATGTGGATTTTTCTCGCCTTTACACTTGCTTTTGCAATTAAAGTTCCTATGTTTCCATTCCATACATGGTTACCTGCAGCCCATGTTGAAGCACCAACTGCAGGAAGTGTTATCTTGGCAAGTATTTTACTTAAAATGGGTGGATATGGCTTTTTACGATTCTGTTTACCGATGGCACCCGCAGCATCTTATTATTGTATGCCATATGTGATTGCATTTTCGTTGATGTCGATTATATTTGGAGGGTATTTAGCCTTAGGTCAAAATGATGTAAAAAAATTAATAGCTTATTCAAGTGTTGGACATATGGGATTTGTAACCTTGGGTATATTCTTATTTAATGATGAAGGGATCAAAGGGGCAATTCTTCAAATGGTTAATCATGGTATTACAACAGGTGCTCTCTTTATATGTGTTGGTATTATTTATGAGCGGACTCATAGTCGTGAAATTAAAGATAATTCAGCATTGGGTATGATGATGCCAATGTATGTAACCTTTTTAGTGATTTTTTCGTTATCTTCTTTCGGTTTTCCGGGAACGAATAGTTTTGTAAGTGAATTTCTCGTTTTATTTGCTGCTTTTAAGAAATATAAGGTAATTGGGTTTATTTCAACAATCGGAGCAATATTAGCAGCAACGTATATGTTACGTTTAGTTCAGAAAATGGTGTGGGCAGATTCGGATGGACATGCTCATCATCATGATGATTCCCATCATCACCCATTATTGGATTTGAACTCAAGAGAAGTGATCACACTATTGGTGTTGGTGGTATTTGTTTTCTGGATTGGTTTAAATCCAACTCCATTATTAAAAATAATGGATACGACCGTTGTTCATTTAATTAATCAAATTTCATCGGGTATGTCATTACCCTGTACACCAGTACATGCCCAACTCATGAATCTTGATTCGACAATTAATACAATCATCACTTTTTAACGATTTTAGGATGTGGATGGATCTATGCAGGTTATGTTGTTTTTTCCTGAGCTTATGTTAATCATCACCATTGGTGTTTTATTTTTATTATCCCTATCTAACCAATCAAAGGCGATTTTAAAAGTAGTTGCATATGGTGGATCATTATTATCAATTATTGCCGTACTTATATCCTTTAAACAGCAAGGTGTTCTATTCTACGGTGTATATAAGATTGATTTGTTTTCTCAAGTTTTTAAGTTGATATTAACTAGTGGATTATGGTTAATCGTCTGTTTAGGAAAAGATTTAAAAGGAATAGAAGAAGAATTTCATTCCGAGTATTATTTTTTCTTATGGACAAGCGTATTAGGCCTTGTCATGCTGACGAGTTCTGTTGAGTTGTTAACCATTTTACTTTGTTTGGAACTGTCTTCATTTGCTTTGTATATTATTATACCATTTCGTAAACGAGGCCAATATCGTGAACAAATGGAAGCTGGTATTAAATATATATTATTTGGAGCTTCTGCAACTGCAATAACCTTGTATGGAATGAGTTATATTTTTGGCCTAACGCATTCAACCTTTCTGAAAGATTTATCTGTTACATTTCCTTCAATGATTCAAAATGAAAACTTAATACTAATTGGTTTAATATTAATGCTTGGTGGATTTTTTTATAAATTAGCACTCTTCCCAATGCATTTTTGGGCACCCGATGTGTATGAAGGTGCATCGAATGAAACGACAGCGTTTATTGCAACTCTTCCCAAAGTTGCAGCCGTTGCCTTAATTATTCGATTTTTATCACTCTGTTCCATATCAACAGCACAAATTACAACAATATTAGCGACATTTGCAATATTATCAATGACGATAGGTAATCTTTCAGCACTTGTTCAACAAGATATAAAACGATTATTAGCATATTCGAGTATTGCCCATGCAGGTTATGTGTTAATTGGATTGTTTTGTATGGCTGAAGGTATGTCTGCAGGAATTTACTATATAACAGGGTATTTGTTAATGAATATCGCCTGTTTCTATGTTGTATATCACATTGGTACAGCAGAAAAAAATGTTACTATTGATGATTTGAATGGATTATATAAAAGATCACCTCTTTTAGCCTTTACCCTAGCTATCGGTGCGTTTGGTCTTGCTGGCATACCACCTACAATTGGGTTTACGGGAAAATTACTAATTTTTACAGCCGCCATACAAAAAGGATTTTATGGACTTGTTGTAATAGCAGTTATAAATGCAGGTATTTCAGCATTCTATTATTTAAGATTAGTACGAGCTGCGTATTTTGGTGTTGAACAAACACTAATTCCTTTCCGACTTTCTTTTTCAACACGATGCATAGCCTTACTTATCATTTTTGGAATACTTTTAACTGGTATTTTCCCACAGGTGATGGTTGAAACCATGAATAGAGCAATTCAGATGATAATGTAATATTTCCTTTTTCTTTATTATTGAATAGTGATTAATTAAAAGATGTCAGAAAAAAGACTTGCAACTCGTAATAAACTATATTCAACTATTGAAGTGAATCTTTATTGCTTTGGTAAAGAAGTTAAAGGAAGAGTTATTGATATTGGTGCAACAGGCTTGTCAATGGATTGCCTGACAAGAGCAAAATGGCTCCAAAAATTATTAAAAGTTGATGTTAAAGTTTTTTTTGATCCTGAAAATCCAACATCTTCTATGAAAGTGGAAGCTAAAGGAATTGTGCGATGGATAAAAGAAAAGAATAATCAAATAGGAATTCAGTTCACTGAGATCGATATTTCAAAATTAGGAGAATGTACTATTTATTCAATAAATAAAGAACAAATTTCACTAAACGAACCTAATTCATTATATCTGAAATAGAAATCAATTTCATTTACAAGTAAATTATGGTGCTTAGTAACTACCACATAAGTAAAATCCTATCAAATATCTTTTCCATAAAAAATATAATTTTTAGTAATAACAATTTGAGTTGCTATCTATAATTGAATAAGGAGAAATGGCTATGTTGAAATCTTTTACTATAAGTAATATGTCAGATATCCTTGAAATTGAAAAAATTCCATTAAAAGAAAGAGTTACTGAATTAAGTACATTTGAACTGATTGAAAAAGGAGCATCGATCAATCCAGATGCAATTGCAATAAGTTTTTTAGTAAATGGCGATGCATATCAGCAGCCTATTCAAATTTCATATAAGGAATTCATAGGTAAACTAAGACAGACAGCAAATATGCTTTATTCTTTGGGAATTGGTTCAACTGATGTTGTATCTTATATTTTGCCTAATCTTCCGCAAACACATTATACGCTTTGGGGAACTGAAGCCGTTGGCATTGTTAATCCAATTAATCCCTTATTAGAAGCTTCGACAATTAAAGATATATGTAATGCTGCCAATACTAAAATAATTGTTGCATTGGGAATTTATCCGGGGTCTGATATATGGCGAAAAGTTGAAGCAATTCGTGATTCTATTCCATCATTAAAATATATCATCAGGGTAATGGGAATGTCTGATGAATCGAAAAATATTTTCGGTTTTGATGAAAAAATAAGCCAATACCCTTCAGACCATTTCATATTTCAACGTCAAATAACTCCAAATGATATCGCATCCATATATCATACCGGGGGAACAACTGGAAGACCTAAGTTAGCTAAACGAACGCATTACAATGAAATGGTTGTGGCGTGGGATTTAGCAGTTGGAACTGATTTACATGCAGGCGAATCTGTTATGGTTGGTCTCCCTTTATTTCACTGTAATGGCACTTGTGCGACTGGATTAATGCCTTTTTCTGTTGGTGGACAAGTTGTTTTGCTGTCACCATCGGGTTATCGGGATGCATCAATTATGGCCAATTTTTATAGAATTGTTGAAAAATACCGACCTGTATTTTTCTCTTGTGTACCTACAATTCTCTCTGTCTTACTCAATATCCCTAAAGATAAAACGGATATTTCCTCATTAAGATATGTTGTCTGTGGCGCTGCACCATTAAGTGTTG
Source organism: Deltaproteobacteria bacterium YD0425bin50 (assembly GCA_002753105.1). Taxonomy (GTDB): domain Bacteria; phylum Desulfobacterota; class Desulfobacteria; order Desulfobacterales; family YD0425bin50; genus YD0425bin50. The sequence continues at coordinate 11,624 of PDZT01000004.1, forward strand.
AACTCTTTAACCGATTCGAAAAACATACGGGCATAAAAATTCTTGAAGGGTATGGCCTTACGGAATCAGCCGTAGCTTCTGCGTTAAATCCCAAAGACGGAAATCGGAAAATTGGAAGTATTGGTTTACGGCTACCTTATCAACAGGTAAAAGTGGTTATATTTGATGAAGAGGGTAACTATGTCAGAGATGCAAATACCAATGAAATTGGTGTAATTTGTATTCAGGGGCCGTGTGTCTTTAAAGGTTATGTTGAATCGGTTCATAATAAAGGAATTTGGATTCAGGATGATTGGTTCATTACTGGAGATATGGGACGACAAGATGAAGATGGATATTTTTGGTTAACTGGCCGCAGAAAGGATTTAATCATTCGAGGCGGGCATAATATCGATCCTGCATCTATTGAGGAACCCTTATATAAAATGCCCCAAATTAATATGGTTGCTGCTGTGGGTAAACCTGACGCACATGCAGGTGAAATCCCCGTTGCTTATGTAGAACTCGCTAAAGATTCAGCGATAAATTCTGATGAAATCATGGAATGGGCCAAAAAAAATATCGGTGAACGTGCTGCAGTTCCAAAAGAAATCATTATTATTGACAAAATACCACTTACTGCTGTTGGTAAAATATTCAAACCTGCACTTCGCTGGGATGCAACTGAAAGAGCCTATAAAACTGAGCTTAAAGCATTAGGTGATCTTGTTACAAAAATTGATGTGAATGTCGGAGAAGATAAACGTTACGGTACATTAGCTAAGATTCAAATTCATGCAACTCAGGGTGTTCAAGCAAGCACCATTGAAGCAATTGTTAATGAAAAACTTGGCAGTTATCCTGTTCGTTATGAAGTTTCAATTATTTCTTAATGTTATCTAATTTCAATTGGGACTTTTAATAATGGATATGCAAATCGATATTTTTCAAAAATTAAGACGTACTCGTGCTATTATCAATAAAGCTAAGAATTTTTCGAATATTTTTTTTCAACTAAATTTTGATCAGAAAGGTGCTTTTCTCAACGTTGTTGATGAAAAAGGTTACGAAATTGATCCGGATTATGAGTATTATAGCGGACAAACCCGCTATATTTTAAAAGCTCTTCAAAAATTAAATGAAAAAAAAAGTTTTCAGATTGATTGGGAAAATCCGGATGCGCCTATTTATCTTTCAGATAATGAACATCTGATTTGGCAGTTAAAATACTGTACTAATTTTGTAGATAACCAGTTTAACCCAATAGGTTTTGTAGAGGAAATAGGTAAACTGATTTTAAATATCGAAGAAAGAAAAGGCGGGTTTATCAGCAAACTCTTTCTGTTACATGAAGGAACAAGATATGATAATATAAAATTTTTAAATGAAAACCATGTTGTTGTAAACCATTCTATTTTTCAAATCTCTCCGATAAGTGACAATTTTCGTCTTATTCAGGTTTTTGAAACCATTTTACTTCCTGCTAATCTAGAAAAATTTTTTACGTTGCTGTTTTCTTATTTCAGGAATATTAACGTTGAATTTAAGGACTATCAGGTTGTTTCAGGTGAAATCAAAAAAACAATACCCGTTGTTATTTTTGAAAAAGTTGATGTCAATCAGTCGTTATATTTAAAAATATCCTCTTCATTATTAGAATTTGATCCTGATTTTATTTCCAATTATGACATTACCCGCGTTGCCATGTTAAATGAATTCGAACAAAAAATTGTCGTATCTGATTTGGTTTATGATGATACATCCCTTCTTATTAATGAAATCGATAAGCTTTTGAAAAAAAACCGTAAGGGATTAGAAAAAAACAATAATTATTATTCTGAAGAATCGCTTTTTATTATTGAAGAGGATTTAGCTAAACAGTTTATCCAAAACGAACTTCCTTATCTGATAGCCAATTATCTCATTTTAGGATCCGACAAGATCAAGACCTATAACGTTAGACCTGTAAAACCTAAATTAATTTTTCAATTAGCTCATGGAATAGATTTTTTAGAAGGGGAGGCTAACCTTGAAATAGACGGAGAACAATTTCTCCTGTTTGATGCGCTTAATCAGTATAAAAAGAATTCGTATATTACACTAAGTGATGGAACGCAGGCGATTGTAGATAAAAATTATATGAATAAACTTAATCGCCTTTTTAAAAAACATAAAGAAAAAGTAAAATTATCTTTTTTTGATCTTCCGATTGTTGAGGAAATGATTGAAGAAAAGATATCTTTAGAGGCAATTCAGCATTCCCGAGAGATTTTCTCTGGGTTCAATACGCTTCACCAAACCACAATTCCCATACCCAAAATTAACACACAGCTTAGAAGCTATCAGGAACAAGGATATAAATGGCTGAATTATCTTCATCAGAATACGCTTGCAGGTTGTTTAGCTGATGATATGGGTTTAGGAAAAACAGTGCAAACCATTACACTGCTTGCTTCTATTTATCCTGATCAACAGTTGCCATCCCTAATTATTATGCCGAAAAGCTTGTTATTTAACTGGGAAAAAGAAATTGAGAAATTTAAACCTGAGCTTTCGTATTATACTTATCATGGAACTTCAAGAGACCTTGCAATTGCCAAAAGTAAAAATTTAATTTTGACAACGTATGCTACAATTCGAAATGACATTGAAGCGTTTCAGGAAATCGAATTTTATTATATTATTCTTGATGAATGTCAGAATATTAAGAATGTATCCTCGCAAATATCTAAAGCCGTTATTTTACTCTCTGGAAAACAACGATTGGGACTAAGCGGAACTCCCATTGAAAACAACCTTTCAGAACTCTATTCCCTATTTAGATTTCTTTCTCCATCCATGTTTGGAACAGTTGATGAGTTTCATAGAAATTATGTAAACCCGATTCAACGAGGAGAAGATAAAGAAGCCTTAGTTGAATTAAAGAAAAAAATTTATCCATTTATATTACGAAGGCTTAAAAAAGATGTGTTAAAAGACCTTCCGGATAAAATCGAACAAGTTGTGTATGTGGATATGCTTCCAGAACAAGAAATTTTTTATGAGCAACGGAGAGCCTACTATTATGACACTGTGAGATCTCAGATTGCTATTAATGGTATCCAAAAATCTCAAATTTTTATTTTACAGGCGCTTAGTGAACTTCGTCAGATCGCGACTATTCCTGAATCTAAAACAGAAAACACGATCATTTCGCCTAAAAGAGAAGTTTTATTGGATCACATTTTAGATGTTGTTGCAAATCATCATAAAGTACTTGTTTTTGCTAATTTTTTGAATGCACTAGACTGTATTGCTGAAGACCTTGAAAAGAATGGCTTAGATTACCTTCTCATGACAGGAGCGACCAGAGATCGAAAGCAGCTTGTTGAAAAGTTTCAAAATGATGATACTTATAAAGTTTTTTTAATGACGTTAAAAACTGGCGGTATAGGTTTAAACTTGACAGCGGCAGATTATATTTTTATTTTTGATCCGTGGTGGAATAAATCGGCAGAAAATCAGGCCATTGATCGAACCCACCGAATTGGTCAGGATAAGACAGTTTTTAGTTATAAATTGATTACGCGTAAGACCATTGAAGAAAAAATACTAAAACTGCAGGAACTTAAAAGTGAGCTTTTTGAGAGCCTTATTTCAAGTGATGGTGCGTCCATTAAATCACTTGATGAGAATGATATTGAGTTTGTTTTGGGATAAAAACATGACCGTTTTACCCTTGGTATCGAAAGATACAAATGAATACGTTAAAGCATTTGAAACTGAGAAAAGCTGGATACCTCTACCTAACCCATGTAATTTTTGTCATAAAAAATCTGATATTGTATGTAGAATTAGCGTGGGTTTCATTTGTAGTCAATGTGCGTTGAATATGTTAAGCTTAAAGGCGGGAAAAGTACAGATTCAATTATGGAATTTTGAAAAAATTCAACATATGTTAGGCCCTGATGGTAGCTTATCTGAACGTATTATCGCTCTATTTCGGTATTCTGACCTTGAAAGACTTCAGTGTATTTCAAAAGAAAATGCGTTGTTAAGGCTTAGGGAATTATTGATAGAAAATATGGGCTATATGAGTACTCATCCGTTAGCCCGTTTTGTACGACAAACCGCTGTAAATACGTGTTCACGAAGAATTGGAAAAGCAATTTTACCCTTATTGTTAAGTAAAATTAAGCGAGAACCATGGCAATACTATAGCAATATTGTTCTCACCGCATTTTATGTAGCCCCAAATTCAATTTCTGTACAGCAATTGGTGGAAGAGGCTTCAAAGTCAGACAATCCAGAGGTTCGATCTATCATACTTAAAACAATAAAAGACTTAAAATTTCCTTGGATTAAACGTATTATTGAAAATTCAAAATCAAATGATCAGAATAAGGCTTTCTCAAAGCAGGATGTTCTATCCGCAGATCATCTTAAGATTCAGGAAGCTATTAATGAAGCCTATAAATTAGAAGACCTGAGAAGTATTTATGGTGTGTATTTTCACAATTCAGCTATCAGTAAGCAATATAAAAAAGACCTTGTAAAAGAATTAACCTGTATTTTTGTGGAAAAAGAGCGTTTTCAAAAGGTATTGGATGAAATGCCTAAAGGTGTAAAAGAAGTGTTTTCTCTTTTAATCTGGGAACGCGATGAATATGATGCTTTCCGATTATCGCAGTCTATTAATGACCCAATAATGATTAATAAAGTTAAAACAAATCAATATCGAAGAGAACTTGAAACAACAACTATTAACGATGTTTACCGCATCATACCCATAAAAAAAGCAAATCAGTATATGGGGATATACCAATCAGATGGGTTTTATACTTTTCATCTTCCGGTTATTCTGCGTAATTTACTGAAACCTTTTTTCCCTGCACCTAAAGAAATAAACTTAATTCCCTATGATGAAATCCAAAAGACGGAATATGTGTATATTGACTCAGATCACATTCTCAAACAAATTGACTTATTTAATCATTACATTTCGCATGGTTTGCTAAAATTTACAAAGTCTTCCGATAAAGTTCAAAAGTCTTCTCTGAAACAACTCGTAAAACAGTGTAATATCCAAGAATTTTATAATGAAAAAGATACATCTCTTAATTATCTAAAAACAAATCTCATTGTCGATTTTTTATTAGAAGTAAAAGAGAAAAAAAAACAGAAGGGACAAGAATCAAAGCCTGAGTTACCGCAGAAATATATCAAACACTTATTTGATAATCTGTTCGATACAACTGGAGACCTTTTTGGGTACCACTTATATAACCTGTTAGGTCATTTAAAAGGTATCGATACATTATCAGGATATCATTTGCAAAATGAAATAAAAGTGAAAAAGTCTCTTATTAATCTCATGAAGACACTTCCAGTTACACAATGGTTTTCTGTAACTGACCTGATTAAATATTGTAAATATCGGGATATTCATCTTCACATCATTGACAAAGACTATGCTAACCAATATATAACCTGTGTTTTGACTCATAATAATAAATATAATTACAGGAATATACAGATTTCACCTGTACTTTATAATGAAGTCATAACAGTGCCCTTTTTTAAGTCCATTATGTTCTTATTGGCGAGCTTCGGATTAGTAGATATTGCTTATGATTATCCTCAGAATACTCTTTATACTGTTGAAAAAAAATACTTAACTGCCTTTGATGGTCTTAAATATATTCGACTAACGCCATTAGGCGCTTATGTTTTTAATCAATCCGATGCATATGAAGTAAAAATCGAAACAACTGAAAACAATTTTTATTTGGATGAAACGCGGTTATTTATTTATTTTGACTCTCCAAATCCAATAAAAATGATGTTATTGGAAAAAATGGCAGGAAAAGTAACAGACCTCTGCTATAAAATTGATTATAAATCGTTTTTAAAGGATTGTAAGTCTCAGGCAGATATCAAACTAAAAATAAAATTATTCAAAGAACATATTTCCAATTCCCCACCGCCACTATGGAAAAAATTTTTTGAAGATGTACTGAGTAAAATTAACCCATTAGAGATTAAAACAGCTATCCGAGTTTATAAATTACCAGAAAATAAAGACCTGATCTATTTAATTGCCAAAGATGAACTACTAAAAAAGTACATTCTTAAAGGAGAAGATTATCATATTCTCATAGATTCTGCGGATACCATGAAGGTCAAAAACCGATTGGAACTATTTGGTTATTTTATTGATAATATGTAAAAATAGATTTTTGATCAGATAATTTTATCATGGAGGTAACATGACGGCAGTGAACCAACAGTTAAGTGACACGCAATCCAATGCTTTGAATTACTACGATTCGGAGTATCCATCAAAACATGGTTTGCGGGTTTCCGAAGCAGAGTATTGGGAAAAGTATTATGAAACAAGTGAAGACGACTTCAGCTATGAATGGAATGATGGAATTTTGGAGGAAAAACCTGTGTCTGATTATGAAGGCTATTTAATACATCTCTGGTTTCAAAAAATTTTAGACCTGTTTTTGAATACCTATCCCATAGCTAAAATGATTGGTCTTGATATGGGATTTCGATTAGCTTTACCTCATAAAACCACAATTCGTAAGCCCGATATCGGCGTTCTATTAAAGAGCAATCCTGTGGATATACATGGCCCAGATAGAAGTTATAAAGGAGTATTTGATGTATGTATTGAGGTATTGTCTGATTCAAAAAAAGGCTATTCAGATCACGATACTATTGAAAAGAAAAATGAATATAGCCTTATCAAGGTTCAGGAATATTATATCTTAGACAGCAAACAAGAAAAAACTGCATTTTATCAGCTTAAATCAGGTATCTATCACCCCATTAAACCTATCCGTGGAATTATTAAATCGAATGTGTTAAAAGGATTTCAATTTCGCATTGAAGACCTATATAAACAGCCCAGTTTAGAAAAAATGTCTAATGATATGGTATATCATCAGTTTATTTTGCCATTTTATCAATTAGAAAAATTAAAAGCGAAACAAGAAAAGCAACGAGCTGAATTGGCCGAAATAAAAGCTCAGGAAGAAAAGCAACGAGCTGAATTGGCCGAAATAAAAGCTCAGGAAGAAAAGCAACGAGCTGAATTGGCCGAAATAAAAGCTCAGGAAGAAAAACAGCGAGCTAAACAGGCAGAACAAAAATTGAGTGAGGTGTTATCCAAACTTAAGCAATTAGGAATTTCAATAGAATAACAAAGATAGAACTTAACAGCCCTGCATTAGCAAGAAGGGGAAGCATGGATCATATTTTAAAAATTTATCCTAAGAATTCGCACTTTATACCTGATCAAGCTCAGGAAGAATCTGTCAAAGATACGTTGAATCAACTTCTTGATTCAGTTGACGATATTGATTGCAACCTTTATCAACAGCCGTCTCCTGTGGATGAAGCCAATGAACATAGTGATATTGCACGATATATTGTGGATATCCATATGTCCGAAAACCCAACACTAATTTCTAAAGAAGACCTTACTCAAGTATCCCAAGCTATGGGCTGTGATTGTGAACAGATATTGAGGAGTTATTGATTTTCAGATTCGATTTTTTATCTGAATTACAGATTAAACGGATTAAAGGATTACACGGAATTTTAAAGGAGCATATATCTGGACGTTGATCATCGTTTGGGCCACCTCTCGTCCTCTCCCCATTGCAATGACATCGTAATGACTTCATCCCAAAGCCGACATGAGCCACGTTTTTATTTCAGACATCATATTGCACTAAATAAATATGAAATTATTATGAAAATTATCTATGTAGTTCATCGTTTTCTACCAGATTCGTCAGCAGGTACAGAAATTTTGACCTACAGCACTGCTAAAGAATTCTTACGACGAGGTCATGATGTTATTGTATTTGCAGGTTATCCTCTGAAAAAAGGTGAATATGCTCAAAACAATTTTGATCAATATTTCTATGATGGACTACATATCGAGCGTTTTTATCATAGCTATACACAACCTATTTTTCCTAAAAATCCTGTAGTTTCAGAATATAACAATATTTTTTTTGCTGAGAGATTTCAAAAAAGATTAGATGAATTGTCACCAGATATTGTCCATTTCTATCATTTGCAGTTTCATTCTGCTTCGGTGATAGATGTTTGTGTGAAAAAACAAGTGCCTATGGTTTATACGGCTACTGACTTTTGGTTCATCTGCCCTTTTCACCAACTATTGCTTCCAGATTATAGATTGTGTAATGGTCCTGACAGTAATGCCTCGAATTGTCTTAGGTGTATGACAGAATATTATAATAAAAAATTGATTTCATACATTTTAAAGAAAATACCTAATATTGTTTTGTCGTTTTTATTAAAACTCATAAAAATGTCTAAGGAAAATAACCGACATCCACTTGCTTTGTTTAAAGCTTTGGCTGCGAGACCAGCTTATTTGAAAAAACGTATTAATTTTTTTAAAAAAGTGGTTGTACCTACCCGTCATATGGCTCAAAAATTAATAGAATTCGGCTTAGATCAGCGTCTTGTCATGGTCAAACCGTATGGAATCCAGAAGAGCCATTATGAAAATATATCGGTTAAAGGACAACATCAGCGTCTTAAACTGGGCTTTATTGGAACGTTTCATCCTTGCAAAGGTGCACATATTCTGCTTAAAGCCTTTCAGATGATTCCATCCAAATTAGCTGTTGATTTATATATGTATGGTGATACAAAAGCTTGTCCTGAGTATTCAGAAAAGCTGACATTGTTGAAAAATAATGATCCTCGTATTCATTTCTGCGGAACGTTTGCCAATGAAAAAATAGGAGAAATACTTCTAAATATTGACATTCTAGTTGTACCATCCATTTGGTATGAAAATGCTCCAGTTGTGATTTCTGAAGCTCAGGCAGCTAAACTTCCAGTGATTACGTCTAATCTAGGAGGATTGAATACACTAGTTTTTGAGGGTGTGAATGGAAAATTATTTGAAGCTGGGAATGTTGAGCAACTAGCGGGTATTATTCAAGAACTTTACAACAATCGACCTTTAATTCACTATTTATCAGAAAATTCAAAGCCGCCTCCATCTATAGAAAGCTATGCTGATATGCTGGAAAGTATATATTATGAAGCAATATCATAACTTACAGAATGATACACAAAAAAATCTTTACAAATTCTCTTTAGTCATGACCAACTATAACAACGGCTGCTTTATCGATGAGGCAATACAGTCGGTCATAGGCCAGACCTTTACAGATTGGGAGCTTATCATTGTTGACGACGCTTCTACAGATGATTCGCTTGAACGGATTAAAAAATATTTAGATGATCCGCGTATTCGGCTTTATGTCATGGATAAAAACCAAGGCTATACTAAATCCCAGATATTTGGATTTAGTAAAGTTGCATCTGATATCGTTGGAATACTGGATAGTGATGATGCCCTATTACCTCAAGCTATTGAAAAGGTATATTCAGTATATATTGAGCGTCCGGAATTAGGATTGGTATTAACACAAATGGTGATCTGTGACTCATCTTTATTGCCCGTATTCAACACCATCAATACACAGGAACATTTGCGAGAACCTATGTTATGGCAAAGAGGAGTTACACATTTCAGGACGTTTAGGTTATCGGCATATAAAAGAGCTGCTGCACTGGATGAAAACCTTAAGTCAGCTTGTGACATGGATTTAATATTCAAAATTGAAGAAGTTGCTCCTGTATTTCGCATTGATATGCCATTGATAAAATATCGCAATACATCTAATTCACTATCACATGCATCACACAAATATCATGTTTCAAACCGCGAAGCGGCTATTTTAATCTATCGTGCCTACATTAGGAGACGATATACTATGGTTCCTAATGTTCCGCGTGCTTGGGTATTGGCTTGGATAACAACCGCAGTTAGATACTCTCTGGAACTTGGCCAAAGAATACAGGCTATTGTTTTCGCATTGCGGGGACTTCGGATTGCACTCGAACCTGCAAGCTTCAGAGCACTGATGAATGCTGTTTGGGGCTTGGTTTACTTAAAACCAGGATTAAAACGTAAAAATCAAAGGGATAGAAAATTCTTTTCAGTACGAGGTTTTCAAAATGCCACCGGGAATAAATATCCTGATTGTGTTTGCTGTATTCCTTTGTTTCACAAACGCGGACATGCTTTATTTGGAGATGACTATTTGATTTTAGCAGATGGTTTTTATCGTGTGATTTTCGAGTTAAAAATTAAGGCATATTCCTTTGCAGAGAACCCACTATTAGTATTGGACATTTATGAAAATCTCAGAACAAAGAAAGTGCTTGCCGAGCAACTGATTACTCTCTCAGATGTCGGTCAGGGACATCGTTGTTGTGAATACGGCGTTGAATTTGAGGCGAAAGAAGGGTACAGAGTTGAGTTTCGAGTGTATTGGGCTGAACAGTGTTTTTTGACTATTTATGGAGTAGCGCTGGAGTATATGGGTAAAAATGCCTAGCTTTTCAATTATAATGGCAAATTATAATAATGGTCACTTCATCGACGAAGCGATTCTGTCGATCATTAAACAAACCTTTACAGACTGGGAGCTTATTATTGTAGATGATGCTTCCACTGATGATTCAGTGGATAAAATAAAAAAATACCTGCATGATGCACGTATTCGACTCTTCATTCGGAATAAAAATGAAGGCTACACCAAAGCTCAGATATTCGGGCTAAAAAAAGTGAATTCCGAGCTTGTAGGGATATTGGACAGCGATGATGCGCTTGTATCTGATGCGATTGAGAAGGTTTATTCGGTATATATGGAAAAACCGGAACTGGGGTTGGTACTTTCACAGGGAATTTTTTGCAATGCACAGCTTAAACCATTGCAGACTAGCATAAATAGTTCTAAGCATTTAAAAGAATTAGCCTTCCCTTTTATATCTATTTCTTTTTGGCGTACTTTTAAACTCTCTGATTATTGTGCATGTTCTGGACTTGACCCATCGATTCTTTACGCCGAAGATTGGGATTTAATCTTTAAAATTCAAGAGGTTGCACCATCACTGCGCGTTGATGAACCACTCTACATGTATCGCCAGATTCCAACTTCACAATCAAAATCAGCATTCAAATTTCAGGTAGGATTCCGATCTCTTGGATTCTCTATTTACAAGGCATATCTCCGACGCTTAATGGGGGATACACCTCTTAGAACAAGCATTCCAAAATTTGTTGTATTAAGATGGTTAGCTGGGAGTGTCAGACTGTCGATAGAACTTGGCCAACCTTTCCATGCACTTTTATTCGCGATACGATCTTTCATCATATCCCCATTTAATACATCGAGTTATAGATGTCTAAAAAGAGCAATTTCAGGAATAAACCAACTCGTAATTGATAATATTAGGCATAAAAAAAAACATACTATCAATTTGAATCGAAGATTTTTGCCTCTCTACCTATTTCAATCAGCTTCAGGTAATCTTGATCCAGATCAAGTTGTATGTATTCCCCATGTACATAGGCAGGGTCATTGTCTTTTTGGTGGGGATTTTTCAGTATTAGAAGGCGGCAATTACAAAGTTTTTTTTGAGATCAATGTTAAACATTACCCCTTTGCTGAAGATCCAATACTTGTGTTTGATATATATGAGAATTTACAACTAAAACGCGTTATTGCTGAAAAAGAGGTTAATTCAACAGACATAAATACGTTGCAGAGACAAATTAGTTTGGAGTTTGAGGCAAAAGAAGGCTACCGCATAGAATTTCGTATTTTTTGGGACGAACAGTGTTTTCTTACAGTCAGCGGAGTTGTACTGGAATATTTGGGAATGTGATATGACAATGGCGATGATCTTGATGTATCACCGAATTTTTAAATCAAGCCGTGATCCTTGGGAACTTTGCGTTTCACCAGAACATTTTTCCGAACATCTCGAAGTGATCAAAAAATTGGCTCAACCATGCAGTCTTAAAGAATTATCTCGATTTCTCATGGAAGACAACCTTCCGTCCAATGCAATCGCTGTCACTTTCGACGATGGCTATACTGACAATCTGACTAACGCTAAACCACTTCTTGTAAAACACGAAATACCAGCAACAGTCTTTATTTCTTCCGGTTATATCAATCATAAAGTTGGCTTCTGGTGGGATCAGTTGACGGATATTATATTTCACACCAAAGTACTACCTAACTCGCTGAATGTTAAAATTTCAGAAGAACTCATTTTTTGGAAGAATGAAGAACAATCAATACTGACCAAAGAAGCTGGGATTGATCAGCCCACCGTTCAAAAGAATTATGACAATTTTCATGTGAGGATGAATCTCTATATGTTCTTATATGAAAAGCTGATAGCCTTACCGATAAAAGATCAAGCAACCGCATTAAAACAGATATTAACCTGGGCAGATTATTTCTGCGTAGCCCAACCGGATCATATTCCTATGTCAGCCGCCGATCTTTTAACTCTCATAGATGGAAACTTAATAGATATTGGAGCACATACTGTATCTCATCCACTACTGCCATCTCTTCCACGTGAAACCCAATACCGTGAGATTATTGATAGTAAAAGCAGTCTGGAAGAAATTACCCAACGCCCTGTTTCTTTTTTCGCTTATCCATTTGGCAAATTTGATCAGGTTACTCTGGATATAGTGAAACAAGCAGGTTTTATGAGCGCATGTACAACCGAACAGAATATTGTTAATCATGATACTATGCGCTATACATTACCAAGACTGGCAGTTAAGGATTGGGATGGTGAGCAGTTTTCAATTATGTTGCAAAGTTGGTTATCTGGTAAACATCCTTCTCTTATTGCACCCAAATTTGACATTAACACAGTTATTCAATTTCCTTTGTATGAATTTCAACGTAAAACAGGTGAATTACGAGGCAATACAATTGAATGTATTCCTGGAAAAAATCTACAGGGTCATTGTCTTTATGGATCAGACTTTACAATTTGTCATTCTGGAAAATATCGAATTTTTGTTTCTTTGGAGCAGAGAAATTTTACGGGTGCTGGACGTGATGTTGTTATAGACGTCTATGAAAATCGTTATGTTTGTAAGGTATTGGCAGAGTTAGAAATCTCTAAAAGCAACAGATATCATCTTGATTTTATTGCTGAATCAGGCTATCGGGTTGAGTTTCGGGTTTATTGGCGGGAACAGAGCTGGCTCAAAGTTAAAGAAATTCAGTTAATACGGCTTTCATGAACTCTTTTTAGCCCTAACACCTATTATTACTTGAAAATTTGGATCAAGATAGTTCAACTCTTTTAATTGGATTTCGTGAGCGGCAAGTCCATAGAGAAATGCTGTTGCTGATACTATATTCCCATATAAATGCATCTCGACCTGTTCCGATCCGAATTCTTCTTCGAATAGCCGACGAGCACTATCAAAAGTAAACCCCCATAAAAACGGCCATGTGTAACTCTGGTCAGCTTTAGTAATTGATGGCAGAGTGACAAGAACTACACCTCCGGGTTTCAATATTCGGTGTATTGTATTTATCGCACATCGTACATTATAAACGCAGTGTAATACTTGGGTAAGGATAATGCTGTCAAAGGTATTTTCCGGAATATCTACAGCGCTTGAAAGATCGGCAATTATTGTTGATTCAGAGTCACTTTTCAAAGGCATCAGCACGTCACTCTTTTTCACACGCTTACCTCCAAAACGAGTATAGCGACGGTCACCGCATTCCATTACGTGGCCTTTGATATCATGACAATACTTAGCTATAAATTCAGTGATGTAATAACGATCAATTGGTTCTCCCCGATCAAAGCCAAATTGTTGGCTCATTGGAGAAAAATTCCTTAAATCACCGAAATTAATGGACGTTAGGTTATCTGAATGATCAATGATTGTAATAGCCTGCACGCATAGAAAGCCGATGCCTGCAAAAAAAGTTCTGACCTCAAAAGTTTCTCCAGAGAAAGCGTAGGGTACTTCAAATTCCGCTCGCAGCCTGCATATCTTCCCCTCAGTTACAGGTAATTGACCCTGTGCAAGCCAATAACCTCCTTTGTCTGGAGTATATACATCCCATGCACCAATATTTAAAATACCATCCGACACACCGCAGTATTCGATTTCAACTACATATTTTCCTGATTTCAAATGGATATAAGGTCCATAAGTTACGACACCATGATCACCTGCTTGCTCATTGGCGCAACGAGTACCATTACATAACTCTCCACATCCTCCAGGAAGATGCACTGCTGTGAAAATAAATGACTTCATATGTTTATTCTTCGGAATAAAAATTCAATAAGTTCCTCATTACCATGGATACCTCTTATTGATGCATTGTCTCTAAATCCCAGTGAGTTAATAAAATATTGGATTCTCATATCTCCCCATATGGAGATCAATTGTATATTGGATGTAAAACCATGATGATAATAAGGATCAGGACAATCCCTGCTGAACATAATACCAAAAAATTGCATTCTTGATTCTTGAAAAGAAAACTATACAACTATCTAAATTTATGATATATTTGTGTCAACTATAATTTTAAAATTTCAAATTAAACACGAAAATTATGAAACCTGTAAAAATATTGGTTCTTCAATATAAATATATTTTGTGGAGTTAATCGATATGGAGATAGTAGAAACGAAAACTTTATCTCAGAAAAATACTAATGTAATGACATATTTAACTAATCTCATTACGATTTGCATTTCTATATTCTTTAGCTTAATGATAGTTGAATTTTACCTAAGAAGCTCAAAAGAAATCGATTTTTTTTATGCCTCCTTGCAGGAATATCCTGAGATTGCCAGTGACGGATGAATTCAACTTCAATTCAACAACCTCTGCTGATATCGGTATCTATGAGCAACTTCAACTGCAGCGCCATCCATCATAATTTTCCCATGTTCTATCCATATCAGCCGTGAGCACTGAGTTACCAAAAAATCAAGATTATGAGAGACAAAAATAGTGGTTATACCCTTTTTGATCATTTTTTGAATCCGCAGAATACATTTGCGTTGAAAAGATTCATCACCAACACTAATAATTTCATCTACTAAAAATATCTCTGGATCAACTTCAGTGGCGAGCGAAAATGCCAGTCGTGCAAACATCCCTGATGAATAAGTTTTTACTGGAGCGTCTATAAAACTGTGAATGCCAGAGAAATCAATGATGCGATTTAACCGGAGATCAATTTCCTTAGGCGTGAAATCAAGTAGGGCACCGGCAAGATAACAATTTTCTCTGCCTGATAACTCAGGATGAAAGCCTATGCCAAGTTCCAGCAAAGGAATGACTCTTTTGAATATTTTTACTGAACCTGATTTGGGAACAATAATCTGAGCAATGATGCGTAACAGCGTTGTTTTGCCTGCACCATTACTGCCAATAATTCCAATGGTTTCCTTTTCATTGATGATTAGTGATAGTTGGTCAATCGCTTTAAAAGTGGAAATTTTTTTGCCGGTGATAAAATAATAAATGTTATTTTTTAAGGTATGATTGCCTAATGTAGGTTTTTTAAATTCAACCGTAATATTGTTTAGTTTTATTGCAACAGCCATTGCCGATCATTATTCCCTGTATGATTAAACGTAATAGTAAAACTTATCCTTCAGTTTATAATACAACATCAACGCAGCAGATAAAAGAATCAATCCACTCATCAGACAAACAATCCAATCCGTTAAATCAGGCCATATCCCATAAAAAATCGGCTTTTGGAAGAGATTTGCCCAATAGCAGACAGGATCGTATTGCAAAATTTTCAATTTCACAGAATCGCCATAAAACACATCCGGTTTAAAAAATATGGTTGATGTAAACAGCAACAGCATTAATCCCATTTGGATAATAGGTTTAATATCCTGAAAAAATATAAAAAGCACCGCTAATAAAATACCCAATCCTGCCACAATGATCATCCAAGCCATAATGGAAAGAGGTAAAACAACCATTGGAATATGCCATTCAGCCCGATATAGTAAAAAAAAGAGCAAAAGAATACTAAAAGCAATGATAAAATCCACAAAAGCAACCCCTAATTGAATCAGGGGAAAATAGATATAGGGGGTGCGAATTCTTCTAATAAATACAGCATTCTGAGTGATCGAATCAGTCATAGACAAAACAGCTCTTTCTAAAAATTGCCAAGGTATTAATCCAGAAAAAAGATAAAGCACATATTCTTTGATAGGCGCTTTATTGAATGTGGCGAAAACAAACCCCAAAATTAGTAAATACATGAGAGGCTCTAGTATAATCCACATCAATCCTAAGTATGCGCCACGATAACGAATTAAAATCAGATTTTTTATGTGCAGCCAAATAAAATAGCGATGCGCTTTTGTGGGAACATAATTCATTTTTATTCATTCAACCATAAGAGTTATCAATTCTCTTTTTATCCGCAGTACGTCAGGAAGTAATTTTATCGCTCGATCTATATCATTTTTCATCTGATAGCGCGTTTCAAATTCCAGACAACAAGCCAATACTTTTTCATAAGCACCAATTTTATCAAAACATTTAATTTTACGATAGCAAACATCCCAGAACCAGTCATTGTCATCTGCAATCCGTTCATAATAAGCTAAGGCTTTTAACACCTGATCAATAGATTCATAACTGATCGCTATCCAATACATACATTCTTTTATCATAGTGAAATGATGATCTTTTTCAAATAAATCTAACGCCTCTTTATAATAATTGAGTGCTTTTACATGATTTTTTGAGATCATGGACATCCAGCCCATTCGAAACCGGGTATTACCTGCAATAGCTAAGGAGGCTTCTGATAACTCAATCTGTTCATAATACATTTCAGCTTCTTCATAATGCCCTTGCATTTCTAAACAAAATGCCAAGTGGAAAACTATCTCAGAATGAGGATGATTCTTTTCATGTTGCAAGGCTTCACGTAATTGAATCTCACCCTGTGAATAGTCTTTCTGCTCAATATGCAGTAAGCCTTGTTCATAATAATTCATTGTTTATTTACCTTGTCAACTAACGATGAAACAAGAAACGAGCGTCACTTGCGATCTGAGTTTACAATCCCCAATCTACTTTTTTAATCATTATATGGACTGTTTCAATTAAGGGTAACAGGTCACTCTCGCATATATTATAAATTTCTTCATGATCAATATTAAAATAATCATGCGAAAGAACATCTCTAATGCCTTTAACGCCACGCCAATCGATGTTTGGATATTTTTTAAGAAATGAACCATTAGTCTCTTTATCTATTTTTTTAAAATTTTTACCGATAGCTATCAACAGCATTGCAATTGCATCAAGCATATCTAACCCATGATCACTTACTATAAAATCATCTGGTGTGGTTATTTTGGAAAAGCGTCTCTGAACTGTTATCAATGCCTCAAGAATTTGTTCTAATTTCTCTTTTAGTAACAACCAGTCAAACATAAAAAGCCTCATTATCAATTCTGACTTTTAGGTAACGGTTCATTGCGGCTCTATAACGGACAATATCTACAGGGACGTTCAACATTTTTTCCAATTCATCCTTGATATGCACCATATAAAAAAGGTTTGGTTTTTCCATTTCCACTACGATATCAATATCGCTTCCTTCTTTGTCCTGATCTCTGGCGACTGAGCCAAAAATTCCTATTTTGGTAACGCCGTAACGATTAGAGAATTCCTGTTTAAATTCTCTGAGTTTTTCTATGATAGCAGCTTTTTCCATAGTCTTACCTGATTAATTGGCTAAACAGTATTTCAATATTGGTTGATACATGTTTCCATGTGTGGTTCAATAAGGTCTTTTGCTTTCCATGGATTCCAAAACTTCGTGCCATTTCCTTATTATCCAGCAATCCTGTAATGGCAGCAGCAAGTGTATCCTTATCACCAAATTTAACAAGTATTCCATTGGTATTATTATGAATCACTTCACAGGTAGCTGGTGTTATTGCTCCAATAACTGGTTTTTCACACATCCATGCCTCCAGATAGGTAATTCCAAAAGACTCGGCAATAGAAGGAAGCACAAATACATCACATGCATCAAAGGCATGGATACGATCAATGTCATTCACTATACCGAGATCGATAAATCGTTCTAAAAACCGTTTAGGAAAAGAGTTTATCTTGCTTTTATAAAATGTCGAAAACGGACCAAAAATCATCAAGACAGCACGAGACCTTTTTTCAAAAATAAGCGGTATCGTATCCAGTAAAAACCCTATACCTTTATCATGTTCTCTGGCTCCTACAAAAAGAATAATCTCTTTATCATGAAGGCCATAGTCTGATCGAAACCGTTTTCCATTTTTATGAATGAATTCATCTGGCTCGACGCCTACTCCAAATGTATGAATATTATCAGCAGGTATTCCTCTATCTGTTAACGCTTTTTTTTCTGCAACTGTATTAGCCAAAACAGCATCGCATTGCATCAAATACGCAAGCTGAATCGGCTTCAGGTGCTCTGATTCTCTGATGAGATGAATACATGGCTTGCATACGAGCTTTACGTTGTGTCGTTTTAACAACACAGAAGGAAGCAGATGATGATAATTCAAGACGCTCGTGTAAACGATTTCCCAAGTTGATGGATTCGTTAATGCCGTATAAAGTTCGGGACAAAAAGGCCCGGGTGATTCAAAAATAAATGGAATTCGGGTTAATTTTCTTGAAAAATGAATTTGATATGGCTGAACAACAGGGCCAAATCTCCTCACAGGCATCCCATCTACAGTTGTATTACATGGAATAAGCTGTTTATATCTGGGGTCTGTAAATCCGTCAGGGTTGGTTGCAGTGGTTGTCCAGATTTCTACGTCATGACCTTTTTGATAAAGTCTATAAGCGATTTCCTTTATTTCCTTTTCAGAACCGCCTATAACTGGATGAAATCGCTGAATTAAAAAACCTACTTTCATGGATAAACAAGTTCTAAACGTTTAATACCAACTCCTAAAGTACGAAAATCACCATTACCCAATAATAGATGCGGGCACCAGAGAAAATCCGTTTCAATTGCAATTTCAGAAACAGGCGCAGATAAAATTTCATCCTCAAGCGTAATTTTTTTTAATAAGCACGCTTTTTTCACTAAGTTGAAATGGCATATTTCATGTTCATTAACAAAAATGGTTACTCGATTTGGCGGAATCGTATATAATTGAATGATGAGACGACTCTTTAGATTCGGCACTTTAAGATAAGCATATGCAATTCCTTGTGTCCAGCGCTCATTTGGAGGTTGATTACAATTCGTTGTCGCCCATCCTGAACCTAGCTGTTTATAATGTTCAGGATCAGAAAAATCAATCGTATTACTTGGATTAGCATCACTGATTATTTTAAGAACTTGAACGCGGAAAATATCATTCATCCAATTGATATCCTCTGGCCGAATTGATTCCAGAAATTGATCCGTTCGTTGAATGGTTTGGTTGCATGGCGCAAGAATATTGCAGGGTTTCATAGGTAATAGTTTAAACTTTAGATATCTGAGACCTATGATTAGCCGACGGGCTATCTCAAGACACCGTTCACGTATATTCCGCTTCTCTTCACATGCCATCAGGTAATATATTTTTTGAAAAAATGAAGGAGAATATGTATTTATAGATCGAATTTTATCCAATTTGATAAGCATTCATTATTCATTCAACATGTAGTACTTTTTGGTATGCTTGACTGAGACGCTTGGCATAATTTTCCATGCTAAATTTTTGGGATTGGAGATAACCTGCCTTGATTAAAGACTCCCTTAAATGATTATCTTCGATCATCTGCACTATTTTATTTGCCATATCCGACGTATCATACGGATCAAAATATAATGCGGAATCTCCACATACTTCCGGTAATGAAGAAGTATTAGAAACTGCTACTGGACATCCCAAATGCATTGCTTCAAGCGGTGGTAAGCCAAATCCTTCATAAAGGGATGGAAAGATAAAACATAGTGCGCCTTGATATAAGGAGGGTAGGTATGAATCTGGAACAAAATGCAATAGTTTAATACCACTCTTGGGTTTTATGCCTTGAATCTCATCTTTCCAAAGCCATGCCTTCTTTCCGACTATAACCAAAGGAATTTTTACCCCCAGAGATTGATAGGCTTCAAACAATCGTTTTAAATTTTTTTTAGGCTCAATTGAACCTACAAATAGAATATAGTTTTTATATGTGAGATTAAAAAAATTCAGCTTACGCAAACAGTCTTCATGGTTTATGGGTGTAGATGACATACGCACCGGCTGATACGTGACAAAAAGTTTTTGCGGATCAACATCAAAAAAGTTCACCAGATCGTTACGGGTATTTTCAGAAACACAGATAATTAACTGAGAATTTTTTAGTGCATCTCGAATATTTTTAATAAAAACGCTTTTATCGTCAAGTGTAGCATACGGAAGTCTTAACGGTATAATATCATGAATAGTGGTTATCTTTATTGTGTTTGGTAGTATAATTGGTGTAAAATAAGTAGTATGCCAGATATGCACTTTTTTTGAAGTCGCGACTTTAACTTTAAAACCATAATTACTTATGATATCAGCTAATTGATAACACCCATGACAACTATAAAGGGTTGCGTCGTCAATAAATTTGAATTGATGAACATCTTTCGTAATAATCAAATGTTGAGGAATCGTTGCAGAATTAGCACGATGGGCAATACCCATGATGGTTTTTAAAAAAAATATATAATTTCGCATTTTGAAAGAACGCTGCGGCATCTCTTGAAACAGAGCAAATACATCTGTATTCATGGTCGTATCTGATAAGAACGAATGCTTTGATATCAACACATTGATATTCGCTCCCAATAGTTTTAGCGCCTGAATCAAGGTAATAGCATAGCTTTTAATGCCTGTGCCCTGAATCATCTCCAGATTCATTCCGTCGATGAGAACGTTTATTCCTTTTATGTCCATTTTTTTTATAGCTTATTTTAATTAAGTATGGTTCTACTCCACAAAATTATTTTTTCATAATCAATTTCCTTATCTTTTTGTCAAGACAATATTTGACTATCTTTTTTAGGAAGTTATTGATATTTTGATAACACCTATGAGAAAAAAATATCAAAAAATAAAAAATACTTTTTCGCAATTACACTGATCACCTCATGTTATGCCAAAAACCTTCATCATTATTCTGAATTGGAATGGCTGGTTTCACACCAGTAAATGCATAGAATCCTTGTTGAAATCAGATAAAATTAACCATGAAATCATTCTTGTAGATAATGGTTCCACAGATCAGTCTGTTTCTAAGCTCAACCAAGCCTATCCCAATATCACTTTGATTCAGAACAGCACTAATTTAGGATTTGCAGAAGGATGTAATATAGCCTTACGATATGCTCTAAGTCATGGCGGAGATTATTTTTTTTTACTCAACAATGATGCAATCGTAGCAGAAGATACGCTTATCATGTTGTTACAAAAAGCCGAACAGAAAGATTCCGCAGATATATTCGCGCCGTTTATTTATACCTTGTCAGAGCCTCTTCGCATAGAATCCTGTGGAGGTAAAATTTATCCTATGTCTGGAAGAATACAGCATTATATAATCTTTAATCAGAAAAAACCGTTGCCAAAGATAGACTTTTTGAGTGGATGCGCTTTATGGGTTAAGCGAAAAGTCGTTGAAAAAATCGGCTATCTTGAACCGCGTTTTTTTTGCTACATGGAAGATGTGGACTGGTGTATCAGAGCACGCAAAGCTGGTTTCAAACTGGCAGTTGTTCCTGAAGCTCGCGTTTGGCATAAACAAGCTTGCGCTACAGGAGGCAAGTCGTCTCCCATCAGAATTTACTACTGTGTACGCAATCATTTATTGTTGCTGAATAAACATTATCCGATTCATCCTGTGTTTCATTTGTTTCGATATTTCACTGTAGTGATGAGTTATTTTGCGTTCATTCTTGTATATTCAGACATGCCTAAAAAAAAAGCATTGAGCTATGTAATACGCGGCATTATGGATTATCATCAAAACCAATGGGGGCAGCTTTCGCATGAGATATGAGATCAATGATTTCTTCAACTTTAGAAACGCTTTGTTCCCAGTTAAAGTGCATCACTGAGAATCGTGCATTTTGCATCAGGCGTTCATGCATTTCTGGATTTTTCAGCATAGTATCAATAGCGGATGCAATGGTTTGCGGTGTTAACTCGTTTAAAAGTATTCCATTATGCTTGTCTTGGACGATTTCTTTTAATCCACCCCCGTTATGTCCAATAACAGGAGTGCCGCAGGCCAAAGCTTCAGCCGCAACCATACCAAACGGTTCATACAAGCTTGCTAACACGAAAATTTTTGCTTGTCCGTAGAGTTGAGCCAATTGCTGATCAGTGATACCCGTAAAAAACTTCACCCGCTGATTCAGACCACCTTTTTGGGCCAAATCAATCAATCTGCCTTTATCTTCTCCGTCTCCCACGATAATCAGGATCATATCTTCATCATGTATAAAACGCATCGCTTCAATGATGAGATGAACCTGCTTAAACCTAGTCAGGAGACCAACAGTTAAAATTATATTTTTTTTACATTTTGCTTCGTTGAACAAACTTAAATCGACTCCCGGATAAGCAACAATAGCATCACTACGTTTATAGATTTTCTGAATTTCACCAGCGGAATAGACGGAATTGCAGAATAGATAATCGGCTGATCTTGCCACAAGAAACATGTCAATCGCTTTTAATAGTGGATTACATAATTTGACCCAAAATTTCATTAGCGGCGATGAAATTGAATTAATCCATGCACGATAATGAATAAATGCGCTTGGCTCCTGACAAAGCCAGATACAAGGAACATGAGGATGCCAAAGTGTATAGATAAATGCCCACCAATTGGCAGGAAAAACATGGGGGAAGAGGATGAGATGATCAAATTGGTTTAAATAGTTATGAATTTTGATTTGAAGCCAAATCCATCTCAGCCAAAAAGAGAATTGACTGGATAATGGCCCGCCAAGCTCCACAAAACGGATATTAGGAAAATATTGTTTATATTCTGGCGCTGCATAAATACAAAGCATATACACTTTATATTTTAATGGATTGAGACGATGAGCGATTTCTAAGGCCATTCTGCCAGCGCCTCCGGGAAGCGTGAAATGAGGATGAAGGAATATAACAGGGATTGGCTTATGATTGTTTTTTTTTACGCCTTTCACTTAATGCCTCTTCCAAGGTATAAAGCAGAATCAGGGTGATATAATGAACATAATGTAAAATAACATACCTCATTTTTCCATGCATCGCATGACGACTGGCCGTATATAAAGCTTCATAGGCTGATTTTCCAAAAAAGCGGCCGTTTTTAGATGCGCTGTGCCATCTGAAATTGGCTAGCCACTGATCAATAAAACGTGGAGTATATAAACGCCCTAACCTCAGCCAATAATCATAGTCCATCGTGTAATTACTATTGTTCAGTTCACCGATAGTTTTAAAAGCGGATTTTGTAAAAAAAACAGCGGGCTGTGGTATAAAATCCTGAACAATGAGCGAGTTATAGGAATAATGACGCGATCTCCATATTTTATAGCTTGTAATCAGTTTACGAATTTCTCTGTCATTTTCATCGATGATACGGCATTTGCCAAAACACCATTGAAACGGAGAGTTCTCATAAGCACGAACTACATGAAATAAGGCATCTTCTGCATAGGTATCGTCAGAATTTAACCAACCCAAGATTTCACCGGTTGCCATGTGCATTAATCCCTTGTTCAACGCTTCAGATTGGCCTTGATCCGGTTCTGAAATCCATTTCAAATCATGTTCGTATTTTTTCAGGATACTCAGTGTTTCATCAGTTGAACCGCCATCAATGACAATATATTCTAGATCAAACCCTCGCTTTTGATTTAACACGCTCAATATGGTGCGCTCAATATAGCGTCCCTGATTAAAACTAGGTGTGATAATAGATACTTTCATTCTTTTATTTTCTATTGGTTAAGAAATATGGTATAGGCAGCAATACATTTTTTCAAAATAAAGGGAGATCAACTAGTTCTATGCGAGACATCAACACTAACCATTTGGATTTTCTGTTTAATCTCTTTATTCTGGTATCTGTTTTATTAATTTACGCCAATACCATTGTTAGCCCTTTTATCTTTGATGATTGGGAATATATCGGAGATAATCCGTCGATTTACATGAAAGAGTTTTCTTTTTCTTACATTAAAAATGCGTTCAGCTCTCACCGACCTGTAGCACAGTTCACGTTTGCGCTCAATTATTATTTCCATCAATATCAGCTTATCGGTTATCATCTCACCAATATGATCATTCATGTACTGGTTGCCATTTGCCTATACTGGCTAATAAAATCGATTCTTTTTTTTGACCCACTCATGAAGAGTCAACATACTTCATACCGCTCAGTAATTGCTTTTTTTAGTACGGCGTTATGGGCTTTTCATCCTGTGCAGTTATACTCAGTCACTTATTTGGTTCAGCGCATGAACAGCCTGGCAGCTCTGTTTTATCTGCTATCGATGCTATGTTATATCAAGGCACGCAACATATCTGTCACTCATACAAAAATTTCACTATTCATCATCATGTTGTTGTTTTCTATGCTTGCATTAGGCTGCAAGCCGAATGCGATTATACTGCCATTGATGATTTTTTGTTATGAATGGTATTTTTACCAAGACCTGAATTTCAAGGCGATGAAAGTTCAATTATGGAGTCTAATTATCATTTTTGCAATTATTTGTATCATGATTTTTTACATATTATTAGCAGATCAGATTAGCATTTTATTTCTCAAGCATCAGGGAAATTTTTTTCACATATTGTATCAGCGGTCATTGACAGAACTGCGTATTTTTATTTTTTATCTCAGTGTACTAATCTATCCTCATCCATCAAGACTCAATTTGGATTATGATTTATTAGAATCCAGCTCTTTATTTAATCCGCCAAGTACATCTTTTTCATTGATAGCAACCCTGTTTTTCATTTTTTTAATCGTCTATTGGGCTAAAAAGAAAAACTATCTGTCTTTTGCATTACTTTGGATGATACTTAATTTACTGATTGAATCCTTGCATCCTGAGTTGGAATTAATGTACCTGCATCGGTTATATATACCCAGTATGTTGTTTTTTTTAGCAATCGTGTCGTTGATCGTAAACATATCCGCCAATTTTCCATTAAAATTAACTCTGCTTGGAGCGATAGCACTCTATTTCTCCTTTTGCACGCATTGGGCGAACAACATCTGGAAAGATGAACTGACATTATGGACGGATTGCGTTACCAAGTCGCCTAATAAAGCCAGACCTTATAATAATTTAGCAAATGCACTGTCTCGCCGTGAAAAACTGAATGAAGCTATATGTCACTATCAAAAAGCTATAGAACTCGATCCAAACCTAGCGCTTTACCATAATAATCTGGCGGTTGCTTATGGTAAACAAGGCAAAATAGATCAAGCGATGCTTCATTTAAAGGAAACGATTCGTCTTGCTCCCGATTGCGCCCCTGCCTATAACAATATCGGTCTGATTTTAATGAACCAAGGTAAAGTAAAAGAAGCAATCTGGCATTTCAAAAAAGCCTTATCCATTGACTGGCAATATTCGGATGCTCATAATTCTTTGGGAGTGGCTTTAGCTGAAGAGGGTAGGGACTCCGAAGCGATTTTTCATTTTCAGACCAGCTTATTGATGAGTCCTCAAAATCCTACTGCTCTTTATAATTTGAAAAAAATTAATCAAAAATAGGGATATCTATTTAATCCGTGATTCTAATTTAAGGAGTTGATCATCGTTGCGGCCAGACATTATTCGTTGCCATGACAGAATTGTAGGGGCGGCGAACCTTGTGTTCGCCCTCCAAAAGGGCGATGACAAGCATCGCCCCTACATTGTGGCCGAAACGAAGATCAAGGCCTAATTTAATTTAACAAAACTGTCTTAAAATCATAGTGAATCCAATTTGATGCATCAGCAGCACTCAAACCAGCGGGAGTGATTAACCCAATCCACGAATAATTTCCTGCGGGTATTCCGGTTGGTAAAATAAAATCAAAAATTGAAAAGCGTTGTTCACCATTCAGTTGAATTCCAGTCTGATATGGTAAAATACTATTAGCGATATTAAATGTGCCGGGATAGGTAATTGTATGAAAAACCCCATTAGGCAGTAGTATTGCAACATATACATCCACACCTTGATTACCAGTTAACACAACATCAATCGTCATCCGATCACCTGCCTGATAGCTTGATTGGTTGACGAATACATGAGAAATAGCAGACGTAGATGTATTCATATACACCAATCCCCAGTTCAATGAATTTACAAGGTCTTTGGTGGACATATACACAGGCGGGTCATCAAGCCAGACAGGGTCAATAGTGCCTGTCTCATACAATTTAGCTGCTGTATCCAAAAAGCGTTGTTGGCCTGTATAAGTGTAAGCATAAGCAAACACATCTGCCATAAGCAGTGCCCAGTCATTCGTTTCCAAATACGTTTCGTAGTCTGCGGTAAACCAGATGTTGTCAATAGTGGCAATATGTCCAGCATATCGTTGAAGAACATCTTCTGTTGGGCAATCCTGTCCCTGACAATGCTGCCTAAACCATGTCGGGATATCATACGTCATATGGTTGATGATAAAATCCGCATACACCTGAAGCGCATTTTTTACGCCAAGATCATCAGTCAATGCGTATTCCTGACAGAAATCCAAATAACGCCCCATACTCCAAAGCACTTGAGCTATTGCAAATCCGCTGATTCGTTCATCTCCACCATCAGGCGGAACATAACTGTCAGGATTATTCAGCCAGCCTTTGGTGGATGTATCTGCGGTATATCGAATAATTGTTTGCATATCTTTTAACCATCGATTATCGCCTGTTATCCGATAGCCTTCCATGTAAGCAAAGATAAGATTGGCTCTTTCCCGATAAAATACCGGATAGGTAAAATTACTGAACTGAGACAAATTTTCCATTGCCTGTAACCCTTCAATAGCAACATCCAAAAATCGCTGTTCTCCTGTCATTTGATACGCAAGTATTAGATCAGGTACACCAAAAAATAAGTCAACAGACGGGGAATTATAATTCCGGTTTGGATTTGTACAGCCGGGTTCATCATGCTGACTGTGTCCAAAATAGGCTCCATGCGACCAATGTTGAATTCCTTCATCTGGAATATGCAGATAATCAATATCCGCCAAATGCCATGCACCCGGAATAGCCAAATCCATCCATCGAAGGTCGGCTGAACGGCAGAACTGAGTCAGCATTCCATAAATGTACCAATATTTTAGATTCATTTGACCAGCCTGACGGTCTCCGAATGCTTCATAATCGATTGGCACATCTCCGTAATCTTGCCATCCGTATAAGTTATATTTCTGGATAGTATCCATCAGTGTGGTATTTCCAAATCCTGAAAAATCAACATTTGGATCAAAATCCGGGTTTGGTTCGAATGCGACATTGACATAATGTTCATACAAAGACCATTTCGATGGATTCACGACTGGAACTTTTCCCATAGCGCCGCTGCTTATATACCACGAGGCAGACGCTGTCCCCAAAAGCGGCTTATTGAATGCTTTAGCAATACGATTTGCTTCACTTGCGGTAATTTCGCCTGATCCAAAAGAAAGCAATAGGCTATGCGTTTTTTCCTCGCCAACCCGAAAATTATGGTTGAACTGAGTGCCATTGGGGAAAAGGTCAACAGCTATCGTTCCATCAGGTTGCGTTTCAATGGCTTTAGGGAAATTTTGCCAAAAATCTTTTACGGCGATTGTTATAGCCGGCTCTGCAGCATGAAAAGCTGACATCCAGC
Organism: Deltaproteobacteria bacterium YD0425bin50; assembly: GCA_002753105.1. Classification (GTDB taxonomy): domain Bacteria; phylum Desulfobacterota; class Desulfobacteria; order Desulfobacterales; family YD0425bin50; genus YD0425bin50. The sequence goes on from PDZT01000004.1 coordinate 39,407, forward strand.
CCAGCGCCTGATTGCCACTTTTTGAAACCCCTGAACCCGTGATTTCAAAACCGGGTTTCGTGCAGTAAGACTGAAGCCTCGGTTCTGCAGAAATTTCATATCCGGGCCATCCAACCTGACCTAAATAAACGTTCCAGTCATCTGTTCCACTGGAATCCTGATAGAGTTTAACTGTGGAAGCAGGAGCAGAAACATCAGTATTTTCCTCAGTTAGAACGCGCAGTGTATTCCCTGTATCTTTGAGTTTAAGCGCTAGTTTTAAACTGCCAATATAAACGCTATTCACTGATCCCTGAGCGTGGACATTTGTGGGTTGACCTCCTTCATCTTCAAGAACAGGCTGATTGTTTTCCACTGTAAAATCTAACCGCACATCTGATTTTCCTGCATAAAAATGCAATCTGGCTGTAAAATCAAGCAAGGCTCTTGATGAACTATCCAAAATACTTCCGACAACCTTAACAATGCTATTCAACTCACCTGAACGTTCAACAGTTGCAGAGGTAACACGCGGTTTAAAATCAGGATTTCCGCCAGAAACGATATTCAGTTCACCCGCAGGTTCATAATGAATGGCATTTGTGGGGTTCAGAGATTGCAGCAAAGAACTTCCATTTAACGTAACCTGATTCAACAAATTAAAATTTCCGGTGGTGTTGAGTTCAAATTGAGCTACGCCTGTATTGACAATAAGTTTTCCAGAGGTTGATCTGTCGATTTGAAGTGATATCGCAGGTGATGTGCCGGGAGCATTATGGTCTAAGTGAACTGTTTTTACAGCATTTGCAGACAGCGATGTGAAAAAACCAACCAACACCCATTTGGCAGGTGCAGATGTATCTTTTGGAGAACTTCCCCAGCGGGAAAGGATTTCAAATTGAGCTGGTATTGAGGCGCCGTTTTCATCAGTTACCCGTAATGATAAAGCGTTTGTAGCATTCCATGAACGCGGCAAAGGAACTCCAAAACTGACATACTCGTTGACCCGTTGAACCCCGGCACGTTCCTGAATAGTTAGCGGTATTGCTTGATCATTCGTAGATGTTGGAGTTGAAGCGGATGGCGTGGTAAAGGTTATATCACTTCCTTCTACTCTTCCAGCACTATTTTCAGCAACAAGCCTGTAATAATACATAGTTGCTGGAGTCAGTCCTGATAGTTGAGCACTGACTAAAACACTGCTTGTGCCTTGAACTATTTTTGTTTCAGTGGAATTGGTATAATTTGTACCTGTTCCATATTGAAAATAATAAGTAGTAGAAGCGCCATTTGGATTGACTGAGCCATTCAGCGTAGCAGAGTTAGACGTAACTGAAGATGCTGCATCCGTTGTTACGGTTGGCTTGGTAACAGTGGGTACCGTTTCTGAGCCTTTCCATCGATGATAATAATAGTTTAACAGTGGTATAAATTCTGTCGTAGCCTTTTGCTGGCCTGCTGTTTTTGGATGATCATCCACATAATCCTGTCCTACAAACAAAGGATAAGCTGAATAATTACTAGCAACTGTCTGAATGTGTTGAATCTGTCCATTATAAAACCGATGATGATTTCCAGTATCTTTATTTACATCATTTGTATCTGAATTTCCCCCATTACTCGTCAATACATTATAATAATCGAATACACCGACATTTTTATACGGATACGAATTTAGCCACTCATTGACTAACCAGTTATTAAACGCACGGGCATTTGCAGCCCGATCTGATGCAGGTGTAGAGATATCATTGAGAATATAGGCTTGTTCTGACATGGGCGGTGCAGTAATTAGAATAAACAGCTTATCCTGTCGGGTTTGAAAATAAGTCAATAGATGCATATAAACTGCTTTGGCATTACTTACTGTCATATCCCATGGAGTTGGAGAGTCTGATGTAGGATCGTTAGGATTGCCGTAGAGATCAGAATTTGGAAAGCAGGATTTGAACAGAATAACTTCATTTTCACCGCTTGGATCAGATGACCTTTTCCATGAACCAAAACTGTCTCCTTCACAATTTGTCAAATTCTGGTCATATTCATGATACACTTGATTCATAATGTTGTCGCGGTTTGATCCTGTGAACCATTCCAGCCAGTCTGGAATGTTGGTAAAACTGCCGACAGGTTCGCCGCGATCAGCCCACATAGGCCCCCAGCAATAATTCGTTGCACTTACATAATAATTATTAGCCATCAACGCTGCTGCTAATCCGCCATAGGGATTGTCAGTATTTGGGTCTGCAAGCCAATGCCCGCCAGTAGAATGATGAATAAAAATCAGTTTTACAGTGGAAGAGGGTAGGGGAGGGGGTTGAGCAGAAACAGTGCTATGCTGCGAAAAAAATACTAAAATTGTAATCAAAAATACTGTTCTTAATGCCAAGTAGTGTATCTGTTTCATTTTTTTTCCTTTCTTTCAGGAGATGACGCCTTTTTGGATTTCAAGGCGAAGTTGATTACTTGTTGTCCACCTTTTTTCGGAGTTCTTCCAATTCATTTTCAACGTCTGTTTCAACTTCTAAGGCATCAAATTCTCTTTCAAGTTCAGACCGATCTTCGTCAAGTTCTTTGATAGCTTCGGCCCGCGCTTCCATTGACCGTACTTTATCTTCCATACGCTCAAATTTATCATGTGCTTTAATACCTTTTTCAAAATAAGTGGTTGTGGTTCCCATGTATTGTTTGGCTTCGGCTACACGTTGTCTTGCTACTAATGTACTGCGTTTTCGCTTGGCTTCCTCAAGTTTGTTTTCCAAAAGCCGTAACTGGGATTTTAAACTTTCCGTATGTGTTTTCGCAGATTCCCATGCTTTTTCTAAATCCTGCGTAATCCGTTCATGTTCTTTTTTGCGGATCAGGGCTTTACGTGCCAAGTCTTCTTTATTTGCTTTGATTGCATTTTCTGCCTTATTACGCCATTCTGACACTTGTTCCTGATGGTGTTTCAATTCTAGTGCCAATTCTTTTTCACTTGTAATTGCATTCAATACCCCATCTCTTGCGCGTCCAATATTTTCTTCCATTTCAGCAATGATGTGCTTAATCATGCGCTCAGGGTCTTCAACCCGATCTATCATATCACTAATATTTGCTGAAATAATATCTGTAATGCGTAGAAAAAAATTGGCCATAACTGCCTCCTTATTGTTATCTTTTTTTGTTTATGGGCTTGTTTGGGTTGTGTTATATTCCAGCCAGTAAAAATGTTTTTTTCCCATGTAAAAATCATGTACTGTTCCAAAAGAAGAAAATGAACTTGAGAGTTTCTCCCAATGTTCCTTTGGAAAGACGGCAATACCTTTTTGATTTTTTTCGATTTCCCGTCGCATTGTATCCGGGTCTTCAATACGTTTTCCCTGACGATCTGAATATAATGCGAGAATTTCGCCATTGATCTGATAGAGTAGAAGCGGATGATTTTTAGGAATTTTTTCTTGTGCAACCGATGCTAGCGCCACAGGTGTTTTATATATATTAAATGCTGGAAAAATCACCATGCCTATATAGATTTCAATGATAAACAGAATTCCAATTAATGTGCCAAACCAACTCTCGCTAATCCCTTGTTTTTTTTCTAATCGAATAAGAATGATGGTTCCGATACCTAAAACAAGACTGAGCGGTAAGAGCAAAAAAATCGGAATATCAATCAATTGTTTTTTATGAAGCATCGGTGCAATGGGGCCAGCAATGATTCCAGCGATAGTCATAAGTATAAGCACAAGATATAATGGAATTGTACTATATTTAATATATTCCACATGTACAGATTTCCATTTAGGTATGGATGCTGCAAGAATCAGACTAAGCGCAGGATATACAGATAAAATATATAAATTTCGTTTGCTTCCAATCAGGCTAAAAAAACAGAGAACAAAGCCAATCCAAGCGAGCAATGAACGAAAGCTTAATGCCGAGGACTTTTCTTCTAAAAGAATGATAATTGCCAATGGCGTTAGACATGTCCAAGGTAAAAAATCAATGAAGAGATAGGGCAGGTAATAATAAACAGGTTGACTATGGCCTCCGAATTCTCCGGTAACTCTGCCAATATTCTGGGCAAATAGAAGCTCCTGAAAGAAATCAACAGGTGCATGGTTGAGCTTTGCTAAGATTAGCCAGAGAGCTGGAAAAAGAAATGCAATACAGACTCCTACACATAGTCGGCTATAGCGGATACGTCTAAGGGTTTTTGAAAAACCATTAATGCAAAGGTATATGCCAAGAGGGATAGCTAAACCCACAGGGCCTTTTGCCAATATCGCCAGTCCCATGAAGACAAATGCAAGTATAACCATTGTATAGCGCGAGGTATATTCAGATTCAAGCAAGCAATATAACGCAACCAGTTCTAAACCAAGCAGGAGCATGTCGATTTGTCCCATACCGCCTTTTTGCCAAAATAATGAAGAGGTTGACACAATTAAACATGCCCACCATCCGGTTTTATGATCAAACCACATGCTTGCAAAACGTGCGATCACCCATAACGATAGTAAAATGCCAATGAAAGACGGCAGCCGTCCCGATATGCCATTCAATTTTCCACCGGTAAACACTGAGGATAGCTGAATCATCCAAAACATTAACGGCGGTTTATGGGTATAAAACTCTCCGTTTCGCTGAGGAATAAACCAGTTGCCTGTTTCTTTCATTTCCTTTGCTACATAAGTATAGCGGGCTTCGTCAGGCTCCCATAAATCACGACGGGCATATTGACCGCCCCATAACATACAGGAAAAGAGTAGAATGACTAAAAATGGAACAGGTTTATTGAAATTAAGCCAGTTTTGAATTAAATTGTTCATGATTTTTTCCTAAGTACCAGAACAACATTTCGACTATAAGTAACAAGACCAACGACTTGTCCAACAATGAATACTGGATCATGTCGTTGTATAGCATAGAGCAACACGAGAAATCCACCAATTAAACTAATAACCCAAAAAGAAAACGGAACATAACTTTCTTGGCGTTTTTCAGAACAAAACCATTGAACAATCCATCGGACAAAAAATAAGGTTTGTCCAACAAAACCAATGATTACCCATTTTGAACCGAGTATTTTTAAAAACTCATTCATCCAACCATGTAAAATTGTTTCCATTGATATCTCCGTCTTTGTCTGAATCAAAGATCAATGCCTGCGTGTCATCTGTATAAATTGCTTAATCCTTGATTTTAAACTGTTTTTTTGATGCGATAGGTGAGCATGCGTTTTTTCATCCATCGAACTGCCAATAAATCCAAAAAAGATTTAAACACGCGATTCCATACTCCGTACTTGGATGTTCCGCGGTGTCTTGGATAATGGCTTACCGGGACCTGAACCACATCATAGCCTTCCATGCGGATCAACGTCGGTAAAAAGCGATGCATGCCTTCAAAGAGTTTAATATGGTTAAATGCTTCTTTTCTAAAGAGTTTAAGACTGCATCCAGTATCCCGGATGTTATCATTCGAGAGTTTGTTTCGGATTGTGTTGGCAATACTTGAGGAAATACGCCGTAACCATGAATCCTGTCTTTTTTCTCGATATCCCGCTACACAGCCGATGCCTTCTTTTCTGTGAGTGATCAATAGAGAGATATCGTCAGGGTTATTTTGTAAATCACCATCCATTGTAACAATCCACTCTCCAGCAGCCGAACGGATGCCACAGTCAAACGCAGCGGTTTGGCCATAATTTTTATCAAAATGGATGACCCGAAATCTGTTCCGGGTTGTTACTAAATCATTTAAAATTTCGGTAGATCCATCAATTGAGCCATCGTTGACAAAAATGACTTCCCAAAATTCAGGATTGATTTTTTCTATAGCTGACTCAAGTTTATTGGATAACAAAACGATATTTTCTGCTTCATTGAATATGGGTATGACAATAGTTAAACGAAGGGGGGTATCCATAAAAAATGCGCTTTCTGTAATTTAGAATTGTGATTGTTTCGTATGAACGAAAAATAATAATTGTCTGTTTTGATAATGAGGCCTTGATCATCGTTTCGGCCACAATGTAGGGGCGATGCTTGTCATCGCCCTTTTGGAGGGCGAACACAAGGTTCGCCCCTACAATTCTGTCACGGCAACGATAATGTCCGGCCGATAATGAATGTTGTAAGGGCAAAAAAGTATTCACCCTTACAACTGATCACTTATGAAAAAATCAAGCAATGGGTTCGCCTGATATCCTGAGACATTAACCTAGTAACTTTTCGCCTTCTGCAATTCTTTTTTGCATGCGACCTGCCTCTCCTACAACAAGAACAATGGATGTTCCTAAAATAATATATACCCAATCTTCAAATGAAAGCGGCACGGTTCTAAAAAATTTCCCACCGATCTGAACCACAATGATCTGCGTTACAATGATGGTTATCGCAATTAAAACGAACATTTTATTTTCTTTAAGATGGTAAAAAGCAGAATGTTTCCGCCCAAGACACCGTGCGTTAAACAAATTCCAAAACTGAAGCATCACAAACACTGAAAAGAATACAGTAAGCTCATAGTCTGTAATTTCATCCTCTTTGATAAACAACAGCATTCCAATTAAAAACATAACAAATAATAAGCCTGTTTCAAAGATTGAGTCTGCCATTTCTTTGGAAACAATAAAATCAGTCGATTTTCTTGGAGGCCTGTTCATGACATCCCAATTCGGCGGTTCCGATGCTAAGGCTAAAGCAGCCATCGTATCCATGATCAGGTTGATCCAAAGCATTTGTGTTACAGTAAACGGAAGCCTTACACCAATAAATGGCCCTAAAAGAGCAATTGTTAATGCAACAACGTTAATCGTTAATTGAAAAAGGATAAACCGTTGAATATTTTCATACAATGAGCGTCCCCACATGACTGCCCTGACAATACTGCTAAATGAGTCGTCAAGCAGAATAATATCACTTGCTTCTTTGGCTACGGCAGTACCCGTTTTACCCATTGCCAGACCGACATTTGCATAATTTAATGCTGGGGCATCATTGGTTCCATCTCCAGTAACAGCCACAACATGACCTGTCGATTGTAAGGTTTTGACAAGCTTGAGTTTATCCAATGGTCTAGCTCTTGAAATGACTTTGATGTTTGACACTGCAGTTTTGGCTTCAGTATCATCCATTTTCTGAAAATCTTTTCCTATGATATAGGCACTATCCGGCGAATATTTATCAACCAAGCCAATTTGATTGGCAATTTCTTTTGCGGTTTCTGAAACATCTCCAGTAACCATTTTCACTTCAATACCTGCTTTTCGACAGGTCTGAATCGCTTCAGGAACTTCATCTCGAATAGGGTCTGCAATTGCCGTAAATCCAAGCCAAATCATAGACTGCGAAACATCATCTAATTCTGTGGTATCTGTACTGATAGTTACATCATCCTTGTAGGCAAATCCAAGCGTTCTCATTCCTCTTACCTGATAAGACGTTAATTGAGATTGAATTTTGTCTTTTTGAGCTTGGGTTAGTTCAGTCACGCCATCTGATTTTTTCACATGAGTACATTTCATCATCACAATCTCTGGAGCACCTTTAATGTATAGCATCTGTTTTCCATTCAAAGCAGATTTACCCAGGGTACCCATATATTTTTTTTCAGTTGAAAATGTCCATTGTTTATCTATTTCAAAAGCGTTTCGTTGTTGATCATAATCAAAACCTGCATTGTTCAACCAGAGAATTAAAGCACCTTCTGTTGGATTTCCTAAAGGAATGATGTCCCCATGCTCAGATTTTCCTAAATTCGCAGTTGTGTTTGCTGAAATCGATTCTGCTATAAATAAAGAAGCTGGATCCTCTTTTTGAAGTTGATGATCAGGTAAAGACATAAAATTGACTTCATGAACCTTCATTTCATTCATGGTTAACGTACCTGTCTTATCCGAACAGATCACTGTTGCTGCGCCAATCGTTTCACATGCATGCATTTTGCGTACAAGGTTATTTGAAGCTGTCATTTTTCTCATGCTATAGGCAAGGCTTAACGTAACTGACATTGCAAGGCCTTCAGGCACTGCAACAACGATGATGGTTACTGAAATCATAAAATATTTGATAAATTCATCCCATGCAGCATAAGGTAGCCAATTTGCTGGATTGAGCGGAATATGTCCTGACATAATGCCAATGGCGGTAAATACCACAAACATTAAGCCACCTGCACATATAAAGGCGAACCAGTTTTTAAATCCATTGTCTTTAATCCATTCAGGCGGCTTGATTTTTTTTCCCATAAGCTCAATCGCATCCAACAGAATAGGAAACCACACCTTTACTAACGTGAATCCCAAGCTTGTTGCCAAAATTCCGAAAAAAAACCATTGAGAAGATGACAATACTAAGGTCCCGGTGATTGTCCCTTGCATGGTTAAAGCAGCAAATATTAAAAAAGCAACCAGAAAGCCAACAACACCGATAATCTTGCTGAGTTTTTCAAGCTGCAGGTTAAGCGGCGTCTCTTCTTCAGTTTCTTCAGCGCTGGCTTCGATGGTTTTTCCTATTTCAGTATGATCGCCAACTGCTGTGATTTGAAGTGTTCCATGACCATCTTTGACAATTGTACTGCGGAGTACTTTATTCACAGGATAGGCCGCTTCATGAGTAGTTGTGCTGGGGGCTTCATCACTTATCGGATGTTTCGTCGCTGGAACGGATTCACCAGTTAATTTGGCCTCATCAATCTGTAAAGATACAGCATGTACAACGGTTCCATCAGCCGGAATTTCTTCGCCAGCTTCGATTATAACAATATCGCCAACAACAATGTCCTTTTTGGGTATGGTTTTGTACTCGCCATCGCGTACTACGTTGACCGGAATATCGTCATTTACCTTATTCAGAATATCAAATTCTTTGTTTGCCTTATATTCATTGATAAATGCCAAAAATGTTGCCAGAAATATGGCTATCATAATGCCGATGCCTTCAAAATATTCGCCATGCGCAGCACCAACTCCAATAGCAATAACCGCAGCAATAATTAAAATTCGGATGATCGGATCATCGAATTTTTCCAAAAAAAGCTTCCACCATGGGTCTCTTTTGGCAGGTGTCAATACATTTGTTCCGTATTTTTTCCTGCTTTCAAGAACCTCCGCCTGTGTTAAACCTGTAACTAAAATCTTTTCATGTTTCTCCATACAATCTCCTTTCTGGGTAAAGTTAGTTATTTATTTCTATGAACCATCGATTACGTGGATTTACTTTTTCGTATCAAGCTGCATATTTCAAAATTTCTAATTCTGCTGATCTATCAACTTGTTCAAGAATATTTTCTACACGTTCCATTACGAAATCGTCTAACAGATATTCTCGGCAGTTGATACACTGTAATACCGGAAGCCCCTTCAGAATCACTATCGTTTCCGGATCCGTTTTAAAAGGCAAATCCGTAATCGTTCGTTCCATTTTTGATCCGCACATATTACATTTCACTTTTTATCTCCTTGTTTTTAGATCACCTTCCCATTTCTCAGAATTCGGAATATATGCTGTTATCACACGAACATTTTCGCATTCAATATCTGCTGCAAATAACACATGAAAAACTATATTTTGATATTGAGAATAAATCAGATAACTCGGAAAATATTTATCCTTCGGATATTCTTCAATAATTTCATACTGAGAGATAGATGAAACAATCGCTTCCCGTGAAATTCCTCGATTTTTGAGGCGCATATTTACATGATATGTCCATTGTATTTTTCGTTGTTGGACACATTGTCGTATAAATTTCAAAGGATTATCTAAAAATGATTCTTTCATGCACATATTTAATTCATTCTAAAGTCTGAGTGAATGCCTCATTTTTTTATCTATTCTGTAAACTCGGATTATTTGAAAAAATCCAGTTTACAAAACTACCTTTATTTCGGGAACAAACATAAATTTTTCCATTACCACTAAATCGAATGACAAGGCCTTCGCCTGACATTTGACTTGATACCAGATTTCTGAAGAAACCAGCTTTTGTAGTGGACATGCTCAAGTTGTACTGTAAATTACTATCCCATGCAACGACATGATAGTTATCGACAATAACATCATTTGCTGAAGTTACGTCAAGTCCAAACACTGAACCGAATCCAGATACTGCAAGTTTTCCTTGACCTGATGTTTCCATCAGAAAAAATCCGCCTGTACCTCCAAATAACGCCATGCCAATGCCTTGGGTTTTAATATTGATATTTACCCCGTTTGTTGAGGCAAGAAACGCTCCATCTGTTAAGCGATACTGTTTTTCTCCCACATCAAGTATTTCTATTTCTCCGGGCAATTCAGGCGCGAGCAAGATTTCTCCATCACCGAAATTGGCTTCAATAGACTGCTGAAAAAACGATTCATTGTTTGCGATTTTTCGTGCAAGTGATCTGAGTAATCCTCCCTGCATTTTCCCTTTAAGTTCAAGTGTCGCATCCATCGTTACCATTGCATTGGATTCAGCATAAATAACCTCGCCTTTTTTAAGGGCAACGAGAAGAAAAGGGTCAACTGTTCCAACAATTTTAAATTCTGCCATAACACTCCTCTCTTAATTACGAATTAGAAATGATGAATTATGAATTATGACTTTGTGCCTGAATAATCCCTATCACGGTCTTCATAAAAATTATCTTCAACATATTCTTCAGCAATTCCATAATGCTTGTATCTTTCAATAATTCCTAATGCCCAATTCCAATGAATCGCTTTTTCACACATCGAATCGTGCATCCGGAATACAGCAGGATAGGACGGGTCCAATATAGCATGAGCAGTTTCTAATTCTTTTTTACACACTTTATACATCGACTGAATGGTTTCAATCTGGTTTGGATGAATCGCTGTTTTGGCAAATAAGCCATATTGAATATCCATTTCAACTTCTTTTCTGAGGATATTTACATTTTCTAAGTATTCATACGCTGGTGCACACAAATTAAATCCAGCAGGTTTAAATATCGTAATGAGTTGACAGATACATTGACCTACTGGCGTATCATAAATGGTGTTATCAGCAGAACGACGCAGCCCTAAAATATTCAGCATATCTAATCCACCGATACGGATGGCTAAAATACGTTCTTTATAAAATGGATTGGTCAGCATGTCACGCATTTTATACATGTAATGGTGATTAAATACATGAGCAGTTTCAAGAATAATCATTATCTTAAATGGATCATTAGATGTTAATAAACTAAAATACATCTTCAAATTATCCATAGTAACTTTTGGAAGTACAAATCCATGAACATTGTGAATTGCTGGCATCTGAAGAATTTTTTCTAAAACAGAGGGGTTTCGAGGCCGAATAAATCGGTAAAGATTGGCTTCATGAAACTGATATAAACTTTCATTAATATGGTCTAATGTCTGTGGAAGCTCATGTTCTGAAATGGTATCTTCTGTGCAGATTACCAGCGATTTTAAATCATGAATTTTCTTTTTATTGGCAACATCAACTAATTGCTTATTGTTTCCCGGAATATAGAGTGTTGCACCTAATGTATAAAAATCCATTGCTATCCTTATGTTCATCCCAACGGAATTCCTGTTGGCAGGTCAATGTTTAAAATCGTCAACCGTTGTTCACCTGTAAGCGTTACATCTTCCTTATAAGAAATGATCTGATTGGGCCAGCTTGATTGTACAATCCGTTTAATCCGTGATCTTTAATTACTTTTTGAGCGATTCAATTATCTTATCTTTTTCTTCGATCATCTTTCGATTTTCTTCAACCAATTGTTCAATGACTTGATCTTTTTCTTCAATCAGTTGATCTCGTAAAAAAATTTCCCGCTCCTTTTCTTCAAGTTTTTCTATAATTTCATCTTCAGCATCCATTTTTTTTCGAATATCAGATTCCAATGACGCTTTGTGTAATCTCCGAATGACCCCTTGGTATTTCTCAGGGAAACTGTCTTCAAGTATTTCTAATAAATGATGATTTTTTTCTATCATGTTTCGTTGATCAAAAATAGTCAATAGCTGTTCAAGATCATTTCTAGGTTTATCTTTTAACTCAGGTATCTGAATTATAAAACTATCATGCGTTAAACTTTCGATAAATTCGTCATGTTCATAAATTTCCTGACCGCTTCCAACATCGATATAATTGCGCTTGCTTTTAATCACAGGAATGCCTTGTAAGTTTTCTAAATAATGCCCTAAAAAATAAATAGTGATAATGGGCATCGACTTTTTGACGGAACACATAATATCAGTAGAAAACTTTGCTTTTTGAATTTCGATAATGACAATTTTATTTTCCGCCTTGGTTTTGATTTTTGCTTTAAAATCTAAGCGATATACCGAAAAAAAATTCATTGTATCCTGAGTTCTTTTTTTTCGCTTTTTAGGACGAGACATAGATTTATCCATATCAGTCGTGAATTCCTGTGGACTCAAAGCTAAAATTTCTATCTCTTCACCTATGATGGAAGAAAGGATCACATTGGCAGCGCTGATGTCTTCCATTAAATAATTGAACACGGAATCGTATATGGGATTGGCTATCTGCATAATTACCTCCATAATTTTTGTCTGAATCACGGATTAAACGGATTAAAGGATTTCACAGAATTCGTGTAATCTGTCCAATCCGTTTAATCCGTGATCTTTAATTGTTTTTTAAGTGATTCAATTATTTTTCGATTTTCTTCAATCAATTGTTCAATGACTTGATCTTTTTTTTCAATCAGTTGATCTTTTTCTTCAATCAGTTGATCTTTTTCTTCAATCAGTTGATCTTTTTCTTCAATCAGTTGATCTCGTAAAAAAATTTCCCGCTCCTTTTCTTCAAGTTCTTCGATAATATCATCTTCAGCATCCATTTTTTTGCGAATATTTGATTCTAATGACGCT
>PDZT01000004.1:52660-60997 GCA_002753105.1 Deltaproteobacteria bacterium YD0425bin50
ATTTTGCTTTTTGAATTTCAATAATGACAATTTTATCTTCCGCCTTGATTTTGATTTTTGCTTTAAAATCCAAGCGATATACCGTAAAAAAACTCAATGTATCCTGAGTTCTTTTTTTTCGTTTTTTAGGACGAGACATAGATTTATCCACATCAGTCGTGAATTCCTGTGGACTCAAGGCTAAAATTTCTATCTCTTCACCTATAATGGAAGAAAGGATCACATTGGCAGCGCTGATGTCTTCCATTAAATACTTGAACACGGAATCGTATATTGGATTGGCTATCTGCATAATGACCTCCATAATTCTAACAAGTGGACAGTTTTGTATATGTGCTTTGTATTTGCCTGTTCAATTTTTACTTGCTTATCTGTTGAATCAATGCTGCAGCACGATACGGTAAAGCAGTATCTGTTATTATAGGAATATGTTTTTCTTTTGCAAGCACAATCAAGTGTTGGACATCTTCAATCTGGTTGTCCTGAATGATCAATTGGTCAGGAACACGTCGTAAAAGCACTCTTGTGGCTTCACCAATACCGGGCTTGATATAATGTATATGGTTCACACCATAGGTTTTCATTGCATCTTGTATAAATTGTTTACTTTTTTCTTGTAAAGCCTTTTTTTGATCCTCAGAAATGGATTGAGCAGTAATTGAGTTTATAGCTGTTGTCTCATTTATTCTCTGAATTTCATCTATAATTGCATCTATAAACCAGTTTGAAAGGTCTGCTTCTTTCAACTGCCAATAATAAACGCATCCATGAAAATCATTTGCTTCAATATACTGTGAATTGAGTATGGAACGACTTACAAGCCCTGAAATTGTAGCATTTAAAATACTTGATGGAATTAAATAATCCAAGCATGAAGCGGATATATCAGCACATCCGCATAAATCAGACAAGACATAAAGCCTGTTTGACAGGTGCATGTTATAAAGTGCATTAAACTCCATGATCGCTTTTTTTAATTCTTGAGCAATAACACCTTTTCCTGTCCATCCATCAACAAAAATAATGCTTTCAGGTGCATGATGTGCCTGATGTAGTATGTATAACAGTGCATTTGCATCGATTCCCCGATCACGGATAATTGAAATCGAATAATGCGTAACGGTTTTATGAAAATAGGTTGAAAGAATCCGTTTTAACAGAACACCAACAGGCGTTCCAGCTCTTGCAAGAGACACAATCGTGATTGGCCCTGAGATGTCTTGAGAAATCAATTGGCTTAGTTGAATGAGATGCAAGGCCATCAACTGCTTGTTGCGATTCACCGAATCATAAAATACCTTGAGGTATTTATCTGAAACCTGATATTCTTGGCTGATCATTTCACTATAATGGTATTGACCGGATTGAATCCTGCGTTCTTTTTCAACGATATCTGTGGGGTTGATATCTATGGGCTTCAATAAAAATATCACATCGTCTGGGGAGTAGCTTCCACTAAATAGTTGCATGGGAATGAATCTTCTTTTGGATTTGAGATGTGGTCGGGCATAGCATATAGTCGCAAACAGACATAAAATCCAAATCGCTGATGCTGTCTCCCATACCTATAGTCATAAATTCCTGATTATTAGATGATATGTATTTGTGAATAATATGCAATACCGCATTGGCTTTGTTTAGATAGGTTGGAAGTAAGCACAGATTATTATCATTGTAATGAATATAAGTATCTCCTTCATTGTATTTCAATAGAACAGATCGATAGATATGATCCAGTTCTTCTGTTTTTTTCTGAAGATTTTTGATCACTATATAAAAGGGTAATCCAAAATCTTCGATAATTCTAACTGTTGAATTGAGATGTTCATGCATCATAAATTTCTGAACTTGATCAAATACATAGAGAAGTTTTTCTTTTACTTTATGACTTTCTTGTCTTGAACGTTCAAACCATTCCTGATCCACCTGTTTTTCAGGATCAAGAACAATACCTCCAAAATTTAATATGACACAGTGGTTAAACTTGAGCTGGACACGATTAAAAGCGCTGTAATTTCTTGCTGTTGTAGGAATAATAACCATCTGTGCATTGAGCATGGAAAAAAAAGCCTGCTGCTTTGGCGTCATAAATGATAAGGGCTTTCCATCCTTGGTATATACGGCCGTAAAGAGATTCTCCTCTCTATCACATTTCCGAAGGGTTTGAAACATGGTGTCGTCTAAATCCATAAAGAGGTAGGTATTCATATATAAATTTTCAGATTTTCGATTTTCGATTTGTAATTTCAGAAAAACATCGGATCGTGCTTATTTTTTTTTGAAATTGTATCGTAATATAAGACTAAAACTAAAAATTATCAAAGCTTTTGTATAATTTTCTTGAATCCACATATCGTTTTTAGTATCAATTTTTGTTTTCATTTGTTGTAAAATAATTATTAACCTTAAAACAAAAAGACAGGGTAACATACGTTATGGCAGAAATAATTCCTTTTCATGGATTCCGATATAATGATCATCAGATTAACGATTTGTCAAAAGTTGTGGCGCCGCCTTATGATGTGATTTCACCAAAACACCAAGATGAACTTTATGAACGTCATCCGAAAAATATTGTTCGGTTAATACTTGCCAAACAATACCCTGATGATACCAAAACACAGAATCGATATACAAGAGCTGCTCATGATTTACATTCATGGATAGCTGATGGCACACTATTGCGTGATGAAAAACCCGCATTTTATATCAATACAGTAGAGTTTACCGTTCACAACAAATCCTATACCCGTTATGGAATTATTGGTTTGGCCCGTCTCGAACCATTTGATAAAAAAATTATTCTTCCCCATGAAATGACATTTTCAAAAGTGAAATCAGACCGGCTTGAACTGATCACCCAGTGTAAAGCAAATCTGAGTCCGATTTTTTCAATCTATTCAGACGAACATAACCTATTAACTACATTTAAAAATGCCATTCAGAATAAACAACCGGTATTAGATGTTGAGGATGATTATCAGGTAAGGCATCAACTGTGGAAAGTTACAGATACAGACATACTCAATTCTATTACTCACTCTTTCCAAAATCAGCGCTTATACATTGCAGATGGTCATCACCGTTATGAAACTGCGCTAAATTATCGTAATTTGCTTTTGAAAACAGAGCCTAATCTTGCTGATAACCATCCGAGTAATTATGTATTAATGTATTTGTGCAGCATGGAAGACCCGGGCCTATGTATTTTACCTTCTCACCGAATACTCAAAGCCATCAATCCCGCTGCCATAGCGTCGTTTGAACAAAACGCGCAGTCGTTTTTTACTGTTGAATCCATACCTATGGCTAAGCCAGAAATACTGCGAGAAATGATTGCCCAGAAACTTGAAATGGATTCTCATCGTATTAAAATTGGTGTTGTATTTCATAAGCATTTAAAAGCGTATATATTAACATTAAAACCTGATGCAGTTCAGGCCGCTATGGGTTCTAACATTTCACCATTACTGCAACAACTGGATGTTAGCATATTAACGTTTTTGGTATTGGGTAAACTATTTGACATTTCACCCAAACAACTGGATGATGAAAATGTCATTAAATATTCGAGCAATACCTTAGAAGCCCTTCAGTATGTTGATGAACAAGACTCTTCAGCCGTTTTTATATTGAATCCAACACGCGTCTCTCAAGTTCGGGACATTGCGCTTAACGGAGAAATTATGCCGCGGAAAACCACTTATTTTTATCCAAAAGTTATGTCGGGTCTTGTCATTAACAAATTATAGGATTTTTTGATATGTCAATCCCCTCCCATCGGCGGGAGGGGAATTGGGGACGTTACCTCAGAACTTAACAGAAATGCATACTTTTTACTTCACTTCTAATGAATATGGCACAATATTGAACAACAACTCTTTAAAAATATCTTTACCTTGAGGCACAAACCCAATATAAAAGTCAAATTTCCCCGGCATTCCGTTCAGTGATCCTTTGAAAAAATCTACTGTTGTTGTCATGCCAGCTCCAGATGATGAATACACTGGAAGCTCACCTGCCTGATAGATCATAAATGGATTAACATCATTATTCACTCTAAATATCCACATCGGTGTATTGTCAGGAGATGTATAATACACTCCGGCAATGATATCGAATACATTTTCTCCTTGGGGTATATCAACTGGAAAATTCAAATTAACCTGTGCTTACAACCCCATGATTGATTTTGGTTTGGTTTACTATGACCCGTCATTTTCCAATAAATTTTGGTAATCATCGGCGAGGCAAACCTGATCAAACTCTAATCCTTTGGATTTCTATCAATTCAACATGAGTATAACATCTATTATATCTATCATGTAGATCATGAAAATTCACAAAATTACAATAGACTTATCATCATACAGCAAACCCAATAATCGTAATATCATCCCGTTGAATCTCATTACCCTGATAATCCTCAAGCATTTTAATTAATAACAGCTTCTGTTCACTTAAAGGTTTATCATAGTTCTGTGAAATAAAATTTTTGAATCGATTTTTGCTAAATGTAAACTTGGTCTTATTTCCAACTTGATCCAACAAGCCATCAGTGGTTAAGTAAAACTGCATTGCAGGATCAAGCTGAACAACATGATTCGTATAATTAAAATGTATATCTGAAAATTTATAACCAATACTCTGTTTATCTCCTTTTAGTTCAATCACATCACCTTTTAAGCTGTAATACAACGATAAGTTAGTACCTGCATATTTCATACTTGAATTTGAACGATTCACATAACAAAGACTGATATCCATTCCATCATTACTTTTGGCATCTATGTTTTCCTGATGTAATGAATGCTTTATGTGAATATTTAAGTGATGAAGAATTAAAGCTGGATTGTTCATACCATTTTCATTAACGATTCGGTCAATGATCGACTTAGTCATCATGGTCATTAGTGCTCCCGGTATTCCATGACCAGTGCAATCAATAACGGCAAGAAGAAATTCATCTTGACTGGCAATAAACCAGAAGATATCGCCACCAATAACGTCCTTTGGTTTCCAAATAATGAAATAATCCTTTAAGGTTTGAGACATCATTTCTGTTTCAGGCAATATTGCAGTCTGAATAACTTGAGCATAACTAATGCTCTTCATGATACGACTATTTGACTGCATCAGTTGGCTCTGGGTTTGTTTTAACTCATCTAATGTAAACTGCAAATCATGAACTGCTTTATTCAGTTCCTTTGTACGTTCCTCAACCTTTTTTTCAAGCTCTGCATTTAATTTGCGGATTTCTTCTTCAGCTTTTTTCCGTTCGGTAATATCCCTTACAATACTGCGAAATCCTGTTTTATTCCCTTCTGCATCGGTTATAAGTGAAATAGAAGCTTCAGCATACCCCGCATTGCCATCTTTTTTTATAAACTGCCATGAAACCCCATTGGAAGGGATAGTGGTTGTATAAACCTTGTTAAATTCATTAAATGTTTTTTGTATATCTTCTTTAACTAAAAATTTAGAGTAATTTGTTCCCATCATTTCTTCTGAAGTAAACCCAGAAATTCTGCACATGGAATCATTGAAAAATGTAATATCCCCTTTTAAATTCAATTCAAAATATCCGTCTTCAATATTTTCGATTATGGTTCTGTATTTCTCCTCTTTTTCCTGAATCAGATTATACATCCTAGCATTTTCAATCGATATGGCTGACTGTGCATTCAAAAGCGTCAATACCTCGCGTCTTTGTTCCGTAAAAGCGCCAGATACCAGTCTGTTTTCAAGATAAGAAATACCAATCATATTTTCCTTGTAAATAAGAGGCGTGCATAGAATTGATCTGGGTTTGTTTTCGATAATATAAGGATCATTTATAAAATCCCCTTCTACAGCAGCATCATCAAGATTCACATAATCTTTTGTTCGTAATACAAAATTTGTAACAGAAAGAGGGATTAATAATTTTACGTTATCATCCGTTTCATCAAGCAGGACACCCGCCATTTCAACTTCACTGCTTTCAACAGAACCTTTGGCTTCAATAAACCATTTGCCGTCTTTTTCTAGGATAAATATAATCTTTTGAGCACCTGCGCATTCAATTGAAATCTTCATCATCTCTGTAAGCAGTTTTTTGACTGCAAATTCACTGGAAATAGCCCTCGTTGACTTCATTATCGTTGCAAGGTCAAGTGCATCAGAGACAGTTCCAGTCGATGAAACCGATTCTGCAACCGATTCTTTAGCATCTTTTTTGATTAATTTTGGATAATTTTCTTCCAAATGTTTTGTTTTGGCAAAAGCTCCCCACTTCGAGTAACACGAATGAGCATTTGTCATATAAGTAGCAGCAATATCATCAAATCCTCTGTTTAAGTAAAATTTAGCCGCAAGTTCATAAGCAAGCGCTTGTTCCTGAATATATTCGTTTTCGCAAGCGCCTTTAATGGCTTCTTCATATAATTGAATGGCAGCCAGTTCATCGCCTCTAACACGGGCAATCTCAGCTTCTATCAAATGATATTTATGTTTGTAATTCATAGGGGCATGATGCGCCCATTTTTTTATCTGTTTTTGACGATTAACCACTTGCTTGAGTGTTTTTTTTGCTTTGGAAGTGTTTACATCTGAAATCAATGAAAGCGAAATCAAAGAACGATAGAAACAAAAAATTGTCTTAAAGTATGCAGAAATAGCTGACATTAGAAAAGATCGTGCCAAAGTCGCAGCCTCAAGCGCCTGCTCTTTTTTTTCAAAAAGATAGAAAATGACCATTTTATGGTAATAAAAAAAGAGACAGCCCAAGCTTTCATTTACGCGGACAAGAGGTCCTCCATCATCTGCCTCATTATAAAATTTACCTGTTAAGTTAGTTGGATCTTTTGAAAATCCTTGCAGGTTCCTTGTGGCTTGTATTAATACTTGAATATACTGAAATACCAATTCCTGCTTAAATCCAAATACAACGGATGAATAGATGTGCATGTGCTTTTCGATTTCACTTAGGTTATAACCACAAAGAAAATTATACCAACAGTAAGTACAACAAGCTCTTGAAAGATAGTCCAAATCTCCCTGCTGAATTCCTATACGAAAGGCGTGTAAAAGCGATCCTAATGTGTTACGCAGGTGATTTTGTGAATGTGAGACGAAGATATTATGATTTGCAATGCTTCTGCATTGCATGTATTGTCTTTCAGTATTTTCACTTAGCGCTATTGCAATCCTTGCCAGTTGATTTGCTTTTTCAATTTTACCGAAATCGCACATAATTGCAGCAAAAAGACTATACCAGAATGGACTTTCAGGTGAATTCCCATAACAAATGTTTAGCATAGTCATTTTGCATACTAGAAAAGCACCGGGCATTATATTTTTAATAGCCAAAAAAGAAGGACCGCCACTAGCTGCTATTCTGCTCGCTGCAAGTGCATATTTGTCCTGCATGGAAGGAAGATTTAAAAGTTTTTCATCGTTTTTTTGAAATAATGCAAATATTACTCTCTGGTACAAGATAGCAATCCTTATGGAACTTACATTCAAGGGTATCTTAACCCCAAGAAGATTCAACACTTCACATGTTTTTTGAATGCATTTGTGTGGTTGATTCTGAGCATAAAGAGAAAGAATAATAACATTATAAGCTGAAACTTTATCAAGCACACTAACAGCATTTTTAAGCACTATAGCAGTATAATTCTCGACATGGTCAAAATCACCGCTTAAAAAGGCTGCTTCTGCGCCTTCATTGTATAAGGACAGAGTCAGATCATACTTGCTTTGCCATGGATGCTCAGGCAAAAGCCATATGCCTGTTTTTATATAAGCAAGCGCTGTCTTATATGCTGCAGAGGACTTTGCTTTTTTCCCGGAAAGAAGGTTTAATTCGGAAAGTCTATCCCTCTTTTCATCAGATTCAATTAGGTTAATGCCAAAATTTAACTGATTTGTAATATTAAAAACATGTTCAATCAAATCATCATCTTTACTAATATTGAGCAAATAACTGCCTATTTTATAGTGTAAAAGCTCCTTTTCTTTTTCTGGCAAAAGTGAATATGCCGCTTCTTGAATCCTGTCATGGGAAAAATGACACATATCCAATTCAAAGTATAAAAGCCCTGCATCAAAAGCCTCTGACATATCCGACAAAATGGCATCAACTGATTTTTCAGTTACAATTGATATGGTTTTCAAGTCAAACTTGTTTCCTATGCAAGCGCCTATTTTTAAAATATCCTGAGCATGTACAGTTAAACCAGATATTTTCCCTGCCATAAGTTCAACCACATTATCGGTAACCTTCATTTTTCTGATCTCTTTGATATCCCATTTCCATCCCCTGTACCCCACCCCCCCCCCCCCCCCCCCCCC